>JADGPB010000309.1 GCA_017882655.1 Propionibacteriales bacterium | reverse complement strand
ATCAAGCCCGGCGACTCCATGTACACGATGAAGTGCGACATGAGCGGCGCCGCGACCGTGATCTCAGCGATCCAGGTGATCGCTCAGCTGGGCCTCAAGCTCAGCGTCACCGCGTACGCGGCGATGGCCGAGAACATGCCCTCCGGCTCGGCGCAGCGGCCAAGCGACGTCATCACCATGTACGGCGGGACGACGGTGGAGAACTACAACTCCGACGCCGAGGGTCGCCTGGTGATGGCCGACGCGCTGGCGCGGGCCGCCCAGGACAAGCCCGATCTCATCGTGGATGTCGCCACGCTCACCGGAGCGTGCGTGGTGGCGCTCGGCGAGCGCACGGCGGGGCTCATGGCCAGCGACGACCAGACGGCTGACCGGCTGCTCGATGCCGCCGAGGCCGCGGGCGAGGCGTTCTGGCAGCTGCCGATCACCGACGAGGTGCAGGACCAGTTGACGAGCAAGGTCGCCGACCTCAGATCCGGAGGGGTCCGGTGGGGTGGCGCGCTCACGGCCGCCGCATTCCTGCAGCGCTTCACGGACGGCATCGACTGGGCGCACCTCGACATCGCGGGACCCGCGTTCAACGAGAAGGAGCCGTACGACTACGTCCCGTCGGGCGGTACCGGCGTGGCCGTGCGGACCCTGGTGGCTCTGGCACAGTCGCTCCAGGGTTAGTGCACCACTAGTCCGACCGCTTCCTTCGAGCACGGCTGTTGTAGTCGCGCATCCGCTGCGGGTACGCGACGACGCCTGCGTCGTAGCAGGGCAGCTGGTGACCCTGGGCGAAACGTCGCGCCCATGCGGCGGACGGGACACTGCGACGCGTCCACTCCCCGTCGTACGCGACGAGGAGGAGCGACGGCCCCGTCAGCGACGTCGGCTGTTCGACGTACACCTCGATGCCGCGCCTGGTCGAGACGAAGCCCTCAAGGTGCTCGGCGGCCGCAGTCCAGCTCGACCCAGCGGCCCCATTGCTGTTGCGGCGGCGGCGCAGTCCATCCAGGATTCCCACGAACTCCATTATCCCGGTGAGGAGGCTAGGCTGGCCGACGTCGCCCCATAGAGCACCTTTGTTAGGAGATTTCCCACGATGTCGACCAACGTCACTCTCCCGGCTCTCGGAGAATCGGTCTCGGAGGGAACGATCTCCCGTTGGCTCAAGAAGGTGGGCGACACCGTTGCCGCCGACGAGCCGCTCGTGGAAGTGTCCACCGACAAGGTGGACACGGAGCTCCCCTCCCCCGTCGCAGGCGTGCTCCTGGAGATCAAGGTCGACGTCGACGAGACAGTCCCCGTCGGCGCGGTGCTGGCCGTGATCGGCGAGCCGAACGAGGCTCCCGCCCCCGCCCCTGCTGCTCCTGAGCCCGCGCCTGCCGCCGAGCCCGAGCCCGCCGCAGAGCCTGAGCCCGTTGCCGCTGCACCTGAGCCTGCACCGGAGCCCGAGCCAGAGCCCGCCGCAGCGGCTGCTCCCACCGCGACACCCGCGCCGGCCGCCGGTCCTGCGTCGGGCACCGAGGTCACGCTTCCCGCTCTCGGTGAGAGCGTGTCGGAGGGCACGATCTCACGCTGGCTGAAGCAGGTCGGCGACCACGTCGACACCGACGAGGCACTCGTCGAGGTCTCGACGGACAAGGTCGACACCGAGATTCCTTCGCCGGTGTCCGGCACCGTCCTGGAGATCCGGGTCGGCGTCGACGAGACGGTCCCCGTCGGGTCGGTGCTGGCAATCGTCGGTGACTCCGCCGCTGTCCCGGCCGCCCCCGCCCCCGCCCCCGCTCCCACTCCGGTCCCTGTCCCGGAGCCGGCTCCCGAAGTGGTCGCTACCCCGGAGCCTGAGCCTGCGCCCGCCGCAGCTCCCGTTCCGGCTCCGGTGCACGCCGTACAAGCGCCAGCCGCCCTTGCCCCCCAGGCTGCGAACGTGGTGGCCCCGCGACGCGCCAGCGATGAGGAGGCTGTGGACTCGTACGTGACGCCGCTCGTCCGCAAGCTAGCCGCGCAGCACGGTGTCGATCTCGCCACGGTCGCCGGGACCGGTGTCGGCGGCCGGATCCGCAAACAGGACGTCATCGACGCGAAGCAGGCTCCCCAGCCGGCCGCACCGGCTGCTGCTCCCCTGGCCCCTGCCGCGGCAGCATCGGCGACCCCGGTGGCCAGCCAGCGCGGGTCCACGGAGAAGATCTCCAGGCTCCGCGCCACCATCGCTCGCCGCATGGTGGAGTCGCTGCAGGTGTCGGCTCAGCTCACCGCGACGGTCGAGGTCGACCTCACCTCCGTGTCGAAGCTGCGCGCGAAGTACAAGGAGGACTTCAAGGCTCGAGAGGGCGCGTCCCTGTCGTACCTCCCCTTCATCACCAAGGCCGCGATCGAGGCGCTCAAGCAGTTCCCGAAGGTCAACGCGACGATCGACACCCAGGCCGGCACCATCACGTACCCGAATGCCGAGCACGTCGGGATCGCGGTCGACACGCCGAAGGGCCTCCTCGTCCCGGTCATCAAGGACGCGGGCGACCTCAGCGTCGCAGGCCTGGCGAAGAAGATCGTCGACCTTGCCGCCCGGACCCGTGTCAGCCAGGTCACTCCCGACGAGCTGACCGGAGGCACGTTCACCATCACGAACTACGGCTCCGCGGGCACGCTCTTCGACACGCCGATCATCAACCAGCCCCAGGTCGCGATCCTCGGCACCGGTGCGCTCGTGAAGCGGCCGGTGGTGATAGACGACGACGAGCTCGGAGAGATCGTGGCGGTCCGCGACATGATGTACCTGTCGCTGTCGTACGACCACAGGCTGGTCGACGGCGCCGAGGCCGCGCGGTTCCTGAGCTCTGTCAAGGCTCGCCTCGAGGCTGGTGACTTCACCGCTGAGCTCGGGGCGTGACCGCTTGCCAGGGGCCGGGGCGATGAGCAACGACCTTGAGTTCGTACGCCTGGGGTTCGATGAGACGCCACCCCGCCTCATCGACTACCAGTGGGCGTGGGACGAGCAGCGGCGGATCCACGCCGAGGTGGCTGACGGCGTACGTCCCGGCACGGTGATGCTGCTCGAGCACGCCGACGTGTACACCGCCGGGCGTCGGACAGAGCCTACGGAACGCCCTCAGGACGGGACGCCGGTGGTCGACGTCGACCGGGGCGGCAAGATCACCTGGCACGGCCCCGGACAGCTCGTCGGCTACCCCATCGTGACGCTTCCGGATGGGGTCTACGTGGTCGACTACGTGCGCCGCCTGGAGGAGGCGCTCATCCGTACCGTCTCCGACTACGGCCTGGCTGCCCTGCGCGTACCAGGCCGTTCGGGTGTCTGGCTCCCTGCGTCGGTTGACAGGCCGGAGCGCAAGGTCGTCGCCATCGGCATCCGCGTCAGCCGCAAGACGACCCAGCACGGCTTCGCGCTGAACGTCTCCCCGGACCTCACCGCGTTCGACCGGATCATCCCCTGCGGCATCGAGGATGCCGGCGTGACCTCTCTCGGGGCCGAGCTGGAGCGGCCTCCCTCGATGACCGAGGTGGCGGATGTTGCCGAGAAGCATCTGAGGGATGTACTGGCATTCCGCGGCCCGTCGCTGAAGATGTGACATTACTCATAAAGCGCACTCTTGGTCTAAGCCGATGTGTTCGGCATAATCCCTAGTCAACGTCATATTCAAGGTCGGTGGCGCAGTCTTTCATGACGGAACTCTCACGTTCGTTGCCCTCTCGTTGAGCCCCGGGTCATAGTTCTCGTGGCCCTTCCGAGGGGAAGGAGCCGGGGGACATCACAGAGCGTTCCGGCCCTGTGACTGTAGAGAAGGGACTCCCTACATGAACGCCATTTCCGCTTACCTCACCACGCTCGTCTTCGTCGCACAGCAGCGCTTCGGCAAGGCCACCAAGGGCGCCACCGCCGTTGAGTACGGCCTCCTCGTCGCGCTGATCGCTGCCGTCATCATCACCGTCGTGACCACCTTGGGCTCCAGCATCAAGGCCTCGTTCCAGACAATCGTCAACGGCATGGCCGCTTAGCGACCCCTGCTCCCAACCTCGATGCCGGCTGGCCGCCCCGCAG
>JADGPB010000308.1 GCA_017882655.1 Propionibacteriales bacterium | reverse complement strand
ACGGCAGGCTGTACGACAGGCTTGTTGCTCTCGACGCGCGCGTGGCGGCCCACGAGATCACCCTCGACGATCAGGCCGCCTGGTTGCTGAGCGAGAAGCTGCGTGACTACCGCCGCCTCGGCGTGAACCTGCCCGTGTCCGACCAGACCACGTTGCGCGAGCTCAACGAGCGGATCGCCACGCTCGAGGCCAAGTGGAACTCGGTCGTCGTCGCAGGACGCAACGAGGCCGCGATCCACATCGAGGACGCCTCGCTCCTGGCAGGGCTCACCCCCGAGGACCTTCACGCCGCGAGCGAAGCCGCCACCCACCGCAACCTTCAGGGCTGGGTGCTGGAGGTCGTCAACACCTCGGGCCAGCCACTGCTCGACAAGCTCGAGAACCGTGACGTACGGCGTCGGCTCTACTGCGCCTCGATCGGCCGCGGCCTCGCCGGCGAGAACGACACCCGGTCCCTGATCGTCGAGCTGGCACGTCTGCGCTCCCAGCGGGCGACCCTGCTCGGTTTCGCCCACCACGCCGAGTTCGTCGCCAGCGACGGCTGCGCGAAGACCACCGAGGCTGTGAACGCGATCCTCCACCGCGTCGCAGGGCCCGCGATCGAGAACGCTGCCAAGGAGGCCGTCGAGCTGCAGGAGGCTCTTGCCAACGACCATCCCGGCGGGAGGCTCGAGCCGTGGGACTGGCAGTTCTACGCCGAACGCGTACGGTCGGCGACCTTCTCGCTGGACGACGAGATCCTGCGCCCGTTCCTCGACTTCGAGCGAGTTCTCGTCGACGGTGTGTTCGCGGCGGCGACCGGCCTGTACGGGATCACGTTCACCCGCCGCGACGACCTGCGCGGCTACACCGGCGAGTGCCGGGTCTTCGAGGTACACGACACCGACGACCGCCCGATGGCGCTGGTCATCCTCGACCCGTACGCACGCCCCACGAAGCAGGGCGGCGCCTGGATGACCTCTCTTGTCGACCAGAACGAGCTGCTCGGGCAGCTGCCCGTCGTCACGAACAACTGCAACCTCGTACGTCCCGCACCCGGCAAGCCGACCCTCATGAGCTGGGACAACGTGATCACGCTGTTCCACGAGTTCGGGCACGACATCCATGGGCTGCTGTCGCAGGTGCGGTATCCGTCTCGGTCCGGTACGGCTACGCCGCGGGACTTCGTCGAGTACCCGAGCCAGGTCAACGAGATGTGGGCCTGGGACCCCGACCTGCTGAGGTCGTACGCGCGCCATCACGAGACCGGCGAGCCCGTACCGCAGGAGTGGATCGACACGCTGCACGCCGCCCGGCACGCCGGTGAGGGGTACGCGGCGACGGAGATCTTCGGCTCGATGATCCTCGACCAGGTGTGGCACCAGACGCCGCTGGACGAGCTGCCGAGCTCGCCGGACGAGGTCGAGGACTTCGAGAGGCGAGCCCTCGCGAGCTGGCACATCGACTTCCCCCTCGTACCCCCGCGCTACCGCACCGCCTACTTCTCGCACATCTGGAGCGGCAGCTACGCGGCCGGCTACTACTCCTACCTCTGGAGCGAGGTCATGGACGCCGACACGGTCGCCTGGTTCACCGCGAATGGCGGCATGACAAGGGCGAACGGCGACCACTTCCGGGAGGAGCTACTGAGCAAGGGCAGCTCGATCGACGTCATGGCGTCGTACCGGAAGTTCCGCGGTGCCGACCCGGATGTACGGCACGTGCTGGAGCGCCGCGGGTTGGTCTGAGCCTCACTCCGTCGGATCGGTCGTCGGCGGGTCCGTCGTGGGCGGGTCCGTCGTGGGCGGATCGGTCGTCGGCGGATCGGTCGTCGGCGGATCGGTCGTCGGCGGTGCGGTGGTGGGCTCGGAGGTCGTGGGCGCTGCGGTTGTGGGGTCTGTGGTGTGGACAGACGCCTGTGTCTGCGTGGGCGCAGCGGTGGTCTTCTGTGTCGTGGCGCTCGTCGGCTTGGTGGTGGCCGTCGTCGTGGTCGTGGGGTTCGCCGAGGTCGCCGCGGTCTCTGTAGCGGATGGCAGCTGGGCGCTGCTGGACTCCGAGGCCGACGGGACCGAGGTCGACGCTACGGGACCGGCCGAGCCACTGACCCGTACCGACATCGACGTCGCTGAACTGCTGGGCACGTTGGCCCAGCTCGTCACCGGCGTCGGCGTCAGAGCGCTGCTGGCGGCAGCGACAACGCCCATGAGGCAGAACGCACCGAGGCCTCCGAGCAGGCCGAGACGCAGGGTCCTGGACTGCGCCGCGTACCAGTCGAGCACGTTGTCAGCCCTGGCCCTCACGACGTCTTTGATCCCATCGACGAAGGTGCCGGGGGCTTGCCAGGGGATCTGCGGCAGCTCTGGTCGGACGGCAGCGTTCGACGCTGAACCGTCCTTTGCCGCTCGTCGCGCGCGCTGCTCACTCACTGCAGATCCCCCCAGATCCGTCGGCCGTCACCGACGGGGACATCCTGTTGCTTCACAGGCGCGGATCAGGCCTGCATTAGAACCGTCTCAGGGACGAGTTCGACGCGGGCAACACCAGTTGACGCCGCCTCAGACCATCGGCCACGGGATGCGACGTCCGGTGTGGTCGATCGGGAGGATGCGAGTGGTCAGCAGGCGACGCACTCGCGACTGAAGAGCGGAGCATTCCTCGCGGCTGAGGAGTGTCTTCAGCGCATCCGGTACCGCGTCGGCCAGAGGCTCGATCGTGGCGAGATCAGCGGCCGGGATCTCCTCGCCGGCGAAGTCCCAGATCACCGTACGGAGCTTGAAGTCGGCGGCGAAGCAGAGCCCGTGGTCGATCCCGTACACATGCCCATCGTCGCCCAACAGCACATGGCCGCTCTTGCGGTCGGTGTTGTTGGCGATGCAGTCGAACACCGCCATGCGGCGGAACGTGTCGTGCAGATCGGGCCGGTCGTCGTACAGCGTGAAGTAGTGCTCGCGGTGATCGCCCTCCACGAACCGCTGGAGCGACCCGACACCCGCCGGCGCGTCCTCACGCACCACGGTCGGGGGCACGAGACCCCAGCCGAGGTGCTCGGAGAGCACATACGCGGCGCGTTCCCGCTTGTACAGCCCGGGTTCGAAGTCCCACAGGGGCCTTTCGCCGCGCTCCGGCTTGTACACCGCGGGCAGCTCCGTACCGTCGAGGGAGACCTGGACCACGTACGTCGCGTTGCTGCTCTCGACCACCCGACCGACGAGGTCGATCGCGCCGGTCTCCAGGACCGTCAGTTCATCCGTGGGCACTGGTGACCATCGGTGTTGATCGGCATCTCGCACCACCGGCAGGTGGGGCGACCGCCCGCGATCGCGTCGTCGCTCTGCTCGCAGAACGCCAGCGCCTGCGCGGGCGACAGGAAGACCCGGATGTGGCCGCGTGGGGCATCCGCAACCGGCTCGCCTTCTTCATCGGTGGGTTCGATCTCCTCGAGCTGTACGAGGACGCGGGTGCCGTCGAGCTCGTACCCCAGCCCGATCTCGCCAAGCACGAACTCCGCGTCGAAGGGCGGCGCGATGGAGCCTGGCTTGGCGGCCGCCTCAGCCTGGGGCAGGTCCTCGAGAACGCGCCGCATGTAGAGCGACATGGCCTGTGCCTGCTGCTTCTCGAGCTTGATCGTGATCCGGTCCTCGCCGTGCTTGCACTGCAGGAGGAAGACGCGCTGCCCCGGTTCTCCGAGGGCACCCACGGCGAACTCGTCCACAGCGTCGTACTCGGCGTAGAGGTCGCTCATCGACGGCTCCTCACGATGGCTTGAGGTCGGACAGGGACGAACTGGCGGAGTTCACCGTCAGTACGACGGGGGCCTGACCGGGGGTGAACGCGATCGCCGACACCGAGCACGGGCTGACGACAATGCGCTGGAAGAGGTCCAGGTGCGTACCCAAAGCGTACGCGACCGCGGCCTTGATCGGATCTGCGTGGCTCACGCAGACCACCGTCTGGCCCTCGTGGGCGGTACGGATCCGGTCGATGGTGCTCACCATCCGGTGCTGCATCTCGGGGAAGCTCTCGCCGCCGGGGAAGCGGAACGTCGACGGGGCGCGCTGGATCG
>JADGPB010000307.1 GCA_017882655.1 Propionibacteriales bacterium | reverse complement strand
CCCAAGGTGCAGACCGTCACCAAGGCGTCCACGAAGCCATGACCGTGAGCACCGATCTTGCCGTCACGTTCACGTCGATGGCCTCCGACATCGAGATCCGGGTCGTGGACCCGGCTCCCGGTGCGGAGGACGCCGTCGATCGTGCCGTGGCGGCGATCGGTGCGATCGCCACACACCTGACCCGGTTCGATCCGGAGTCGGCGCTCTCCAAAGCCAATCGGGCTCCGAATGCCTGGCACGAGGTGCCAGCCGTCCTGGCTGATGCAGTCTCGGCCGCTCACTCGGCCCATCGGGTCACCCACGGCCTCTTCGATCCTCGGGTGGGAGCCACCCTGGCGGCGTGGGGCTACGACAAGTCGTTCGAACGGATCCAGACCGAGGCCGTCGGTACGACGTCGTGGGACATCGAGATCCACCGCACCCTCCGCGGCGTCCCGGTTGCCCAGGCGACCTGGACGCCGACCGTCACGGGCAACGTCATCAACTTGGGTGGCAGCCCCATCGATCTCGGCGGGATCGGCAAGGGCCTGGCCGTACGTCTCGCTGCGGCTGAGCTCGCCGACGCGGGGAGGTCCGTGCTCGTCGACGCCGGCGGCGACGAGTGGCTGGCAGGGCCGGGTCCCGATGGCGACGGCTGGAAGGTCGGCGTCGAGGATCCCCTCGGCCGCGACGAGCACGTACTCGTCCTCGCGGTGACCGACCTCGGCGTCGCCACAAGCTCGATCGCTCGGCAGCGCTGGACCGTACGAGGCGTGCCGGTCCACCACCTCGTCGACCCGCGGACCCAGACCCCCGGCGGCGCCGGGCTCGCCGCAGTCACCGTTCTCCACCCCGATCCGGCGTGGGCAGAGGTGTGGTCCAAGACCCTCTATCTCACCGGTGCGGCCGACATCGCCGCGTCAGCCGCCGCTCTCGACCTCGCTGCCGCGTGGGTCACGGTCGACGGCGAGATCGGACTCTCCACCTCCATCCGTCCCTTCGTTCTCTGGCAGGTCACACGATGAAGAATCTCCTCTGGACCTTGGCCGGCCTCGTCGCCCTGGGCCTCGGCTTCGGGGTCATGGCCCTCGTCTGGCCCATGACCCGGCGGACTCTGGATAGTCAGATGGCGACCTGGGTGCTGGGCCGCTCCGCCGGTGTCGCGTCGTACGTGCTGCTGCTCCTTCTCGTCATCACCGGTCTCGTCCTGTCCCACCCGTGGGCTCGACACCTCCGGATGCCATCGCCGCGGATCCGGCTGACGATCCACGCAACCCTGTCTGTGTTCACGTTGGTCTTCGTGGCGCTGCACCTGGTGGTGCTCGCGCTGGATCCGTGGGCCAAGGTCGGATGGCTCGGCGCGCTGCTGCCTTTTGCCTCCGAGTACCGCCCGGTGGCCGTTAGCCTCGGCGTCCTTGCGCTCTGGGCCGGGATCATCACCGGCGTCACCGCGCGCTTCGCGGGACGCTTCGCCGCCCGTCACTGGTGGCCCATCCACAAGGTGTCCGCCGGGCTGCTCCTGCTGGTCTGGGCGCACAGTGTCTTCGCCGGTTCGGACGTGGCGGCCCTCACGACCTTCTACATCACGACGGGCCTGTTCGTCGTGGCGCTGGCCGTGACGCGCTACGCCGCCCGTACGCCCGCCGACCTGGTCGAGTCACTCACCGACTCACTCGAGAGCAATCCCCGCTCTACTCCCCTCGCCTCCCGGAGCAGCCGATGACCCTCACGATGACACGCGTCGCCACCGACACCCTCCTGACGGGTCCGGTCACGCTCAGCCCCTCTGGCCCCGCAGACAGCGTGACCGAGAGCGTGCGGGAGTCGTACGACGACCACGTACTCCGCTTCGGTCGCCGTCCCGACGTCTCGGCGGCTCTGCTCGCCGCCATCGAGCACGAGGGGTTGTTGGGGCACGGCGGTGCATTCGTTCCGGTCGCGCTCAAGTGGCGCTCGGCGCTCTTGCGGAAGGGGCCACTCACCGTGGTGGCCAACGCCGCGGAGAGCGAGCCGCTCGCCGGCAAGGACGGAACGCTGATCAGGCAGCGCCCTCACCTCGTGCTCGACGGGTTGATGATCGCCGCGCAGGCACTCGGCGCTGATCGCGCGATCATCTGGCTCCACGGAGACGACCACACCGCGAGGACCGTCTTCGAGGCGGCGTTCAAGGAACGCGGCTGGTCAGGCCGCGACGTACCCATCGAGATCATCGACGGACCCGTCCACTACCTGGCGGGCGAAGCACAAGCGATCACACGCGCCACGTCCGGTGGGCCTGCGTTGCCGTTCCCCCGCCGCAACGTCACCGATCCGTGGGCTCCGCAGACGCTCGTGCAGAACGTCGAGACGCTGGCCCGCCTGGCACTGCTGGCGCGCGGGCTTCCGAACCCACGGACCCGGCTGCTGACCGTTCTCGGCGCGCACCGGATGGTCGTCGAGGTCGACCAGTCGACCACGATCGAGCAGGTCCTTATAAGCCTGCGGTGGAAGGTCGCGCCACAAGCCGTTCTGCTCAGCGGGTACGCCGGCATCTGGGCGAAGTGGGATGACGTCGCGGGCCTCGAAGTGAACGAGAAGAAGCTGCGATCAGCGAAGCTGACGCTGGGCGCCGGCGTCATGGTCCCGCTCGCCGAGGATGCCTGTGGCATCAGGGTCACGGCCGACCTGGTCGCGTACCTGGCCTCGATGAGCGCGCGGCAGTGCGGACCCTGCCTGTTCGGCATGCCGGCGCTTGCCGAGCACTGGGCCGCGCTCGCCGACGAGGACGGCGATCGCCGGACGATGGATCGGCTGCGTGCCGATATCTCGGCTATAGAGGGTCGCGGCGCCTGCCGGCACCCCGATGGCGCGACGAGGCTCAGCACGTCGGCACTGCAGACGTTCTCGGCGCACCTCGGCGCGCACGTGTCGGGGATGCGCTGCCGACACCGTATGCACGTGACGCTTCCTGGGACGTCACTATGAGCGCCCTTCAGCGCCTCCGGGCAGCTCGCGAGCGTCCCACCGGCCAGAAGCTGCGCGTGGACCCGGTCGTGTGCGAGGGGATCGGCCAGTGCGCGATGGCCGCGTCACGGCTCGTACACCTCGATCGCTGGGGTTACCCGATCGTCCCCACGGAGGAGCTCGGCGCCTCTGATCTGGCACCGGCCCAACGTGCGGTCAACTCCTGCCCGAGGCATGCGATGTGGCTCGAGGAGACCAGCTGAGCCGGTACGTCCGGCTCAGGACAGCTCGCCCAGCTTCGCGAGGAAGAGGGCTTCGGCCAGCGCGGCCTTCGCGAAGTCGCCGAGGTGGAGGCTCTCGTTGGGGCCGTGCATCCGGGAGTCCGGGTCGCACACCGCGGTGAGCAGGATCGTCGCGCCGGGGTACTGGCGCTGGAAGTCCGCAGCCATCGGGATCGAACCGCCCTGTCCCATGTGGACCGGCTCCACTCCGTACGCCTCCGTGAACGCGATGGTCGCCGCCTCGGCGATCTCGCCCTCGACGGGCAGCACGCCGGGATCGCCGGCGCTGCCACGGGTCACGGTGACGCGCGCGCCCCACGGGGAGTGGCTCTCGAGGTGGGCGACCAGCTTGTCGAGCGCTTCGGTGGCGCGCTGGCCGGGCGGTACGCGCAGGCTGACCTTCGCCCTCGCGCTCGGGAACAGCGTGTTCGACGCCTCGGCGACGCTCGGCGCGTCGATGCCGATGACCGTGATCGCCGGCTGCGACCAGATGCGGGACGTGATCGACCCGGAGCCGAGGTAGGCGACGCCGTCGAGCACCCCGGACTCGGCGCGGAGCCGCTCCTCGGGATAGTCGAGGTCCGAGTCGGGCGCCGGGACGAGACCCTCCACCGCAACGCTGCCGTCCTCGTGGTGCAGGGTCGCGAGCAGTCGGCAGAGGGATGTGACGGCGTCAGGGACGATGCCGCCGTACTGCCCCGAGTGGATCGCGTGGTCCAGCGTCGCGACCTCGACCACGCAGTCGCAGACACCGCGAAGCGTGGTCGTGAACGCCGGCACACCGACGTCCCAGTTGCCTGAGTCCGTGATCACGTACGCGTCGGCGCGGAGCTGCTCGGAGTGTGCGGCGATGATCGCG
>JADGPB010000306.1 GCA_017882655.1 Propionibacteriales bacterium | reverse complement strand
GCGCAGAAGGTCGTGCAGGCCCTCTACGCGGACATCCTCAATCGGGGGGTTGACCCCGGCGGCCTCGACACCTGGACCAACCAGATCCTCTCGACCGGGTCGGCTGGGTCCACGGCCAACGGCCTGTCCACGTCGAACGAGCGGTTGACCGTCTTCGTGACCGCTCAGTACCAGGCCGCGCTGCACCGTGATCCGGAGCCACCAGGACTGGCGTTCTGGATACTCAAGCTGCAGTCGGGCTGGACCGTGCCTGACCTCCAAGCCGGGATCTACGGCTCTGACGAGTCGCTGAAGGTTCTCGGCAACGGAAACATCCAGACGTGGGTCGCCGCCATGTACTCATCGATCCTGGGCCGTAGCGCCGGCGCGTCCGAGACGGCGTGGTGGGCCGCCTACGCGGCGAGGAACGGCCGGCAGGCCACGGTCGCCGGCATCTCGCACTCGGAGGAGGCGGCGCGGGTGCGGCTCACGGCGTACTACCGGACCATGCTCGGCCGCGACCCCGATCCGTCAGGCATCGCCAGCTTCGTGCCGGTGCTCATGCAGGGCCGCGGGGACATCCTCGTACCGGTCTACATCGGCCAGAGCACGGAGTACTGGGCCCGGGCCCAGACCCGCTTCTGACGTGCGGGCGGTCAGGTACTCCTCGGTCGGCGGGCCGCTCGAGCTGGTCGACGTCCCCGAGCCGGTCTGCCCGGCCGACGGCGCGGTGGTGCGGGTCGAGGCGACCGGCATCTGCCGCTCCGACTGGCACGCGTGGCGCGGCCACGACCCCGTACCGCTCCCGATGATCCCCGGCCACGAGTTCGCCGGCACGGTCGCGGCGGTGGGTCCTGACGTGGTGGGGTTCGCGGTCGGCGACCGCGTGACGGTGCCGTTCGTCAACGGGTGTGGCCGCTGTGCCTGGTGTCTCGCGGGAGACGCCCAGGTCTGTCCCGACCAGACGCAGCCCGGGTTCACCCACCCCGGGTCGTACGCGGAGCTGGTCCAGGTACGAGCCGCCGACTTCAACCTGGTACGGCTCCCGGACAGCGTCGATGCCGTCACCGCCGCCTCACTGGGTTGCCGGTTCGCGACCTCCTACCACGCGCTCACGCGGCAAAGCCGCTTGTCAGCGGGAGACTGGCTGGCTGTGTACGGATGTGGCGGGGTCGGGGCCTCCGCGATCCTGATCGGGAAGGCGCTCGGCGCGCAGGTCGTCGCCATCGATCCCTCACCGGCCGCGCGTGAGCGGGCGGCCGACCTCGGCGCCGACCACGTGGCCGCCGTCGCGGATGTGGATGCGATCCTCGAGCTCACCGGCGGCGGGGTCCACGTCAGCATCGACGCGTTGGGTTCGGCCGAGACGGCCGCCGCTGGAGTCCGTACGCTCCGGCGGCGCGGCCGACACGTACAGGTGGGGCTCATGCTCGACGCCCACGCCGACGCGCCGCTGCCCTGGGGGCAGGTGATCTCGAAGGAGCTCGAGATCGTGGGCAGCCACGGCATGGCGGCGGCCGACTACCCCGAGCTGCTGGCGATGGTCGCCGACGGACGTCTCGACCCGCGGCGGCTCATCGGTCGCGTCGTCACCCTTGCCGACGCCCCGACCGAGCTCGCGGCGATGGACTCCCTGGTCGCCCGGACCCCCGGACTGGTGGTCGCGACCGTCCCCTGATCAGGGCGCGGGCGTGAGGTCGAGGTCGACCATCAGCTCGCGCGCCAGGGACTCGAGGTCGGCCTGGAGGTCGTCGGCGTCCACATCGAACGGGGCCGTCAGCACGGCGTCGGCCTCGAACAGCAAGCCTCCGGCCATCGGTGCCTCCACGGTGGCGGTAGCCAGCTGCTCGATGCTCACACCGCGGGCGGCAAGTGCCTCGGTGACGCTACGTACGATTCCTGGCTGATCGTGACCCACCAGGTGCAGCACGAGCTTGCGGCCCTCGATGGGCGCCGAGGCGGCCGCGTCCTTGACGCCGACCTCGATCACGCCGCTCAAGCCGGCGAACGCCGCTCGGAGCGACTCGACCCGTTCTGCGGGCACCTCCACGAGCGCGATCCCGGCGAACGTACCGGCCAGACGTGCGAGCTGGCTCTCCAGCCAGCTGCCGCCTTCGTCGGCGACGACGCGCGACACCCGCGACACCAGACCGGGCTGGTCGTCGCCGAGCAGGGTCAGGACAAGCTTCGTCATGGACGACACCGTACGACCTCGAGCCGGTCTGAACCCCCAGCCGACGACAACTCGCTCCGACTGCCAGGATGGGCGACATGAGCGAGTTCACGGTGCCCGACTGGGACACGTACTTCCTCGGCATCGCCGAGGCCGTCTCGACCCGTGCGAAGTGCCGTCGCCGGAAGGTCGGTGCCGTGCTGGTCGTCGACAGGCGGATCATCGCGACCGGCTACAACGGCGCAGCGCCCGGCGAGCCCGACTGCCTCGAGGGTGCGTGCCCGCGGGGACTGCTGTCGTACGAGCAGATCCCTGGGCTCGGCGACTACGACCGGCCCGGGACGCCCGGCTTCTGCATCGCCATCCACGGCGAGGTGAACGCGCTGCTGTTCGCGACCAGGGACACGAAGGGCGCGACCGCCTACATCACCGACCCACCGTGCCCGGGCTGCCGCAAGGCGCTCGCCGCGGCAGGGATCGAGCGCGCGGTGTGGCCGGACGGCGAGTACGACCGTGCTGCGCTCACCGCGTGGTGACCGATCGCGACTCGCACTTACGAACATCTGCTACAACCATTCCTATGGGACAGATCGTCGCCGTGTTGGGTACGGGTGTCGTCGACCCCCGTCAACCCGTCATCACCGCCGACGACCTCGGCCTGACAAGGGGCGACGGGATCTTCGATGCCACGAGGGTGATCACTGACCCGGACGGCCACAGCGTCGTGGAGCACCTGGACCGGCACCTGGCCCGCCTGGCACGATCGGCGCGCGCCGTGGAGCTGCCCGCCCCGGACCTCGACGGGATCGCAGCCCTCGTCGCCGAGGCCCTCACCGCTTGGACCACGCCCGGCGAGGCGGCGCTCAAGATCGTCCACACCCGCGGCCTCGAGCACGCGACGACGCCCGCGGCCACGACGCTCCTGACGATCACAGAGACCGAACCGGGCCGTCGCCGGCCGCTGGCGATCGCCGCCCTGGCCCGTGGCTACGCCAGCGACACCTTCGCCGATGCCCCGTGGCTGCTCGGTGGCGCCAAGCTGCTCTCGTACGCGGTCCACACCTCGGCGCGACGCGAGGCCGCACGCCGCGGAGCGGACGATGCCCTGTTCGTGAGCAGCGACGGCTACGCGCTCGAGGCCCCCACCTCGTCACTGGTGTGGGTCGCAGACGGCGCTGTTCGTACGACGCCGACGGGTGCCACCGGCATCCTGGGTTCCGTCACGGTCGAGCTGCTGCAGGAATGGGCGGGTGCCCAGAACGTACGGTTCGAGCCCACGCTCATCCGGCCCGACCAGCTCTACTCGGTGACCGGCGCATGGCTCGCCTCATCCGTGCGGGGCGTCTGCCCCATCGCCACTCTGGACGGCGCGGCGCTGCCGATCTCGGAGGCGTGGACCCACCGGCTCGCGAGCGCTGCAGGGTTCTGACGTGGCTGCTCCTGAGCGGCGAAAGCGGGGCTTGTCGTCAGGGCAACCGCACCTTAACCGAAGTCGTACAGGGGCCACTGGTGGTTCACAGGAACTGCACAGACCCGGCCGTCAGAGTATTGACATGTCAACGACCACAACTGACCGCCCGGTGATGCAGAGAGCCGCGGCCCCGCGGAGGGCGAAGGCCCGAGCCGCTGACTACGCCGCCTCTCTGCGTCGCCAGTACCGGCTGCGCTCGTTCGGCCGCAACCTTCGCGCAGACCTTCTCACGGTCATCGCCTGGGTCTCGGTCGCGATGTCGATCGCGCTCTGGCTCGCTGACGGCGGACTCAACAAGATCACTGGCGTGGGCACCGCGCTGACGGCCGTGGGTATCGTCACCGGCCTCGTCGCGACCGACCTCGTCGTCCTTATGCTTCTGCTCGCCGCACGCATCCCCTTCGTCGATCGGGCGTTCGGCCACGATCACGCGGTTGCAGT
>JADGPB010000305.1 GCA_017882655.1 Propionibacteriales bacterium | reverse complement strand
GAGGTGGTCAAGCAGAAGGAGGACGAGGACGCAGACGCGCTGCGCGACCCGTACCTGCGGGACCTCGTCGCCAAGAACGGCACTCGGAGCGGCACGGTGCGGCTGTTCACGACCCTGAGCGCCGAGTCCACAGACCCTGAGCACCCCGCCCACGACCACTTCGTCAACCGCTACGCCCACGTACGAGAGGTCGTGGCCGAGCGCCTCACGCGAGAGTCCACCGAAGGCCGCATCCCGGCGACGATCGATCCGGACCTTGCCGCTCGCGTGATGCTGGCCGTGATGGACGGTCTCCAGATCCAGTGGCTGCTGGACCCCAGCATGGAGATGGACGCCGCCTACAACGACTTCATCGACCACTACTTCGGTCCCGTCGAGGCGCCTTCGTCCGAGTAGCCGTGACCTGGCCTGACTCATCGAGGCCAGCCACCGGTTCTCCACCATCGGAAGCTCCGTGGGTCCTCGTGACGGGCCTCACCGACCGACGTCACAGGCAAAAGGTCGACGGCAGCAGGTGAAACCTGACAGGGGGTCCGACCTTTTGCCTGTGACGTCGCAGGGGCTGGGGCTGGTGCTGGACAACAAAGGTGGCAGACGGTGCACCCACGCGGTAGGAAGGCCAACCGCCCCACAACTCCGTACGCGAAGCCAAAAACACGACCGCACAGGTGCCTGAACACCTGTGCGGTCGTCTACGTGCTGGTGCTACTCGGAGTCGGGAGCCTCCGGCGTGACGGTCGACTCAGGGATCTCCGGCGTCTCGCCCTCGACAACCTCGCCTTCGACGACGTCGCCGTCGACCTCGGTCACATCGCTCTCGGGGTACCTCGCGATGGCGGCGACGGAGTCGTCACCCTTGACGAGGACGAACTTCACGCCCATCGTGTCGCGGCCTTTGACCGGGACTTCGGAGACCTTCGACCTCGTGATCTGGCCGGACGTCTTCATGGCGATGACCTCGTCGTTCTCCGCGACCACAAGGCCACCCACCAAGGACCCTCGGTCCTCGTTGAGCTTCATCGCCTTGATGCCGAGGCCGCCGCGATTCTGCTCGCGGTACTGCGACACCGGCGTCCGCTTCGCGAACCCGCCGTCGGTCACGGTGAACACGAACCTGTCGTCCTCGGGCATAGCCGCGTCGATGACCGTCATGCTCAGCATCGCGTCGTCGTCGCGGAACTTCATGCCGGTCACGCCGGACGTCGCACGCCCCATCGGACGTAGCTGGTCGTCGCTGGCCGCGAACCGGATCGCCTGGCCCTTGCGAGAGACGAGCAGCACGTCGTCGTCCGCGTTGCACAGCTGGGCGCCGATCAGCTCGTCGTCGGGCTCGCGGAAGCTGACCGCGATCACGCCCGCTTGGCGCGGCGTGTCGAACGCCGTCAGCTGCGTCTTCTTCACCAGGCCGTTGCGGGTCGCGAGCAGCAGGTACGACGCATCCTCGTACGACCTGATCGCCAGCACCTGCGCGATCCGCTCGTCCGGCTGGAAGCTCAGCAGGCCGGCCACGTGGCCGCCCTTGGCGTCGCGGCTGCCCTCGGGCAGCTGCCACACCTTGGTCCGGTACACGCGACCCTTCGTCGTGAAGAACAGGATCCAGTGGTGCGAAGTGGTCGCGAACAGGTGCTCCACCTCGTCGTCCGCACGGAGCGATGCACCCCGTACTCCGCGTCCGCCGCGGCGCTGGATCCGGTACTGATCCGCCCTGGTCCGCTTCGCGTACCCACCGTGCGTGATCGTGACGACCATGTCCTCGTCGGGGATGAAGTCCTCGTCGCTCAGGTCGCCGTCGGCCGCAATGATCTTGGTGCGCCGCTCGTCGCCGTACTTCTCGACGATCTCAGCGAGCTCGACCGCGATGATCTCCCGCTGGCGCTCCGGCTTCGCGAGTACGTCCTCGAGGTCTTCGATCTGGCGCTGGAGGTCGGCGAGCCGGTCGATCGTCTTCTGCCGCTCCATCGCCGCGAGGCGACGCAGCTGCGTGTCGAGGATGTACGTGGCCTGGACCTCGTCGATGTCGAGCAACGCCATCAGCCCCGCGCGCGCCTCGTCGGCGTCCTGCGATCCGCGGATCAGCGTGATGACCTCGTCGAGCATGTCGAGCGCCTTGACCAGGCCGCGCAGGATGTGGGCCTGCTCCTGGGCGCGGCGCAGCCGGAACCGCGTACGGCGCACGATGACCTCGACCTGGTGCTTGATCCAGTACGAGATGAACTGGTCCAAGCGAAGCGTCCGCGGCACGTCGTCGACGAGAGCGAGCATGTTGCAGCCGAACGAGTCCTGCAGGCCTGTGTGCTTGTACAGGTTGTTCATCACCACGCGCGGCTGCGCGTCGCGCTTGAGGACGAACACCAGCCGCTGACCAGTACGCGCTGACGTGTCGTCGCGGATGTCCGCGATTCCGGTGAGCTTGCCCGCGTTCACGAGGTCCGCGATCTTCATCGCGAGGTTGTCCGGGTTGCACATGTACGGCAGCTCGGTGACGACCAGCAGCGTACGGCCGCGGTTGTCCTCCTCGATGTTGATGACCGCGCGCATGATGACCGAGCCGCGGCCCGTCCGCTGCGCGTCGTCGATGCCCTTGCGGCCCACGATGAGGCCGCCGGTCGGGAAGTCGGGGCCCTTCACTCGGGCAAGACAGGCCTCGAGCAGCTCCGGCTGGGTGGCCTCGGGGTGGTCGAGCGACCACTGCACGGCCGCCGCCACCTCGCGCAGGTTGTGCGTGGGGATGTTGGTCGCCATGCCGACGGCGATGCCGGTCGAGCCGTTCACGAGCAGGTTCGGGAAGCGGGCGGGCAGTACGACCGGCTCCTGCTCGCGGTTGTCGTAGTTCGGCTTGAAGTCGACGGTGTCCTCGTCGATGTCGCGCACCATCTCCATGGCGAGCTGGGCCATCTTGCACTCGGTGTACCGCATGGCCGCGGCCGAGTCGTTGCCCGGCGACCCGAAGTTGCCCTGCCCGGTGACGAGCGGCGCCCGCATCACCCACGGCTGCGCGAGGCGTACGAGGGTGTCGTAGATCGCCGAGTCACCGTGCGGGTGGTACAGGCCCATGACCTCACCGACCACGCGCGAGCATTTGTTCCAGCCGCGGTCGGGGCGGTAGCCGCCGTCGTACATCGCGTACAGCACGCGGCGATGTACCGGCTTGAGCCCATCTCGTACATCCGGCAGCGCCCGCCCGACGATGACGCTCATCGCGTAGTCGAGGTAGCTGCGCTGGATCTCGACCTGCAGGTCGATCGGCTCCGTACGGCCGCCGGCCGCCGGCGTCACCAGCTCGTTGTTGTCCGCGCCCTCGACGGGGGCGGGGGCCTCGCCTGGGCCCATCGGGTCAGAAGGACCGTCGCTCATCGCTTGTCTCCCTTAAGCCGCGTCCTCAGATGTCGAGGAAGCGGACGTCCTTCGCGTTGCGCTGGATGAAGTGGCGGCGCTGCTCGACGTCCTCGCCCATGAGGATCGTGAACATCTGGTCGGCGCGCGCCGCGTCGTCGAGTGTCACCTGGAGCAGGATCCGGCCCTCGGGGTCCATCGTCGTCTCCCACAGGTCGGAGGCATCCATCTCGCCCAGACCCTTGTACCGCTGGATCGGGTTGACCTGCGGCAGCTTCTTGCCGTGGGCGACGCCGTCGTCGCGGAGGGCGTCGCGCTCGGCGTCGTTGTACGCGAGCTCGTGCGGCGAGTTCGTCCACCGCAGCCGGAACAGCGGCGGCTGCGCGAGGTACACGTGGCCCGCATCGATGACCGGCTTCATGAACCGGAACAGCAGCGTGAGCAGCAGCACCCGGATGTGCGAGCCGTCGACGTCGGCGTCGGCCATGAGCACGATCTTGTGGTACCGCAGCTTCTCGATGTTGAAGTCGTCCTGAACGCCGGTGCCGAGGGCGTTGATGATCGCCTCGACCTCCTTGTTCGCGAGGATCCGGTCGAGCCGGGCCTTCTCGACGTTGAGGATCTTGCCGCGGATCGGGAGGATCGCCTGGGTACGGGGATCGCGGCCGCCCTTCGCGGAGCCACCGGCCGAGTCGCCCTCGACGATGAACACCTCGCACTCGGCCGGGTCGTTC
>JADGPB010000022.1 GCA_017882655.1 Propionibacteriales bacterium | reverse complement strand
CGACAGGACGATCACGCCGATCAGGAGGGTACGGGGCTCGAGCCACGCCGACCGTACGACCGGCTTGGCTACGCCGTCCTCGTCGGCCTCCTCGCCACGGATCGGCAGGTACTGGGCGGTGCCCCAGAGGACCGCCACCGCGGTGAGCACGACGACGACACCGATGTGGACGACGATCGGGACCTTGAACGCGGTGAGGGCCGCGCCGATGAGCGCCGCCACCACGGTGCCCCCGCTGAACGCCGCGTGGAACCACGGCATGATCGCCTTGCCGAGCGCCGTCTCGATACGGGTGCCCTCGAGGTTCTGGGAGACGTCCCAGACGCCGTTGCCGAGACCGACCAGGAGCAGCCCGGGGACGACCCACCACGGCGAGGCGCCGAACTGTACGGCGATGGCCGCGAGTGCCTCGCCGGGCATGGCCAGAGCCAGCCCCAGCCGTACCGTGAACGTCGCTCCGTACTTGTGGGCGACCCTTCCCGCAAGCGGCAACCCGATCAGCGATCCGGCAGACACCGCGAGCAGGAGCAGACTCAGCGTTCCCGGCGTGAGGTGGAGGATCTGCTTGATGTCGGGGATGCGCGACATCCACGATGCGAGGGCGAACCCGTTCACGGCGAACACCACGAGGTCCCCGTTGCGCGCCGCAGCCACGCGACGAGGTGTGAGGGCGACATCACTGGCCATGGGAGTCCTTCCGTCGCTGCCCCGCGCTGCGATGCGGTGACCAGCGGCGCCACGCTAGCACCAATATGTACAGAACTGTCGGGTTTCAGCGCTAGCCTTGCGCCGGAGGAGGCGCGTCATGGCCGGTGAGCGAGGAGCGTACGCCAAGGGCTTGGCGCGCCGCGACCAGATCATCGACGGTGCCATCGAGCTGTTCGGTCGCATCGGCTACCGCAACGCGACGATCCTCGACATCGCCACCCACGTCGGCATCTCCCGTACCGGGCTGCTGCACCACTTCCCCTCCAAGGAGGCGCTGCTGAAGGCCGTCCTGGCCAAGCGCGACCTCGAGGACGTCGAGCGGTTCGGCAGGTCCGAGGAGCCCTTGAGCGACCTCCGGAACCTCGTCGAGCTCGTACGCCACAACGCGAGCATCCCCGAGATCGTGGGCCTGTTCGCGGTGCTCTCAGCGGAGGCAGCCGACCCCGCCCACCCGGCGCACGACTACTTCGTCCACCGGTACGAGCGGGCGCGGGTCACGATGGGCGACGCTCTGCGTCGAGCGGGCGACGCCCACCTCCTCGCATTGGGCGTCGACATCGACCACCGGGCCCGTGCGCTGGTGGCCCTTCTCGACGGCCTCCAGATCCAGTGGCTGCTCGCTCCGGGCGAGGTCGACATGGCCGCCGAGCTCAGCATCGAGCTCCAGCGTCTGCTCGTCGTCCCGCTCGACTCCCGGTGACCCTTTCCATCAAAGTGCTGGTTGTGAGCGCCCTGCCGGTTCCCGGGACGAGTCCCCCCGTCTTTGGCTGCGAGCGATAGAACTGGTCGTCAGAGCACGAAGGAGCTGGTGAGATATGACCGCGTGGGCGGAGCTGCACGTACACCTCGAGGGGACGCTCGAGCCGGAGCTGATCTTCGCGCTGGCAAGGCGCAACGGCGTCCGCCTTCCTTATGCGGACGTCGAGGACCTGAGAGCGCTGTACGACTTCGGCGACCTGCAGGAGTTCCTCGATCTCTACTACGCCAACATGCAGGTCTTGCTGCGCGGCCAGGACTTCACCGACCTCACGGACGCGTACCTCGCGCGTGCAGCCCGCGCCGGCGTCCGGAGGGCCGAGGTCTTCTTCGACCTCCAGGCGCATACAGCGCGTGGTGTCCCCGCGACCGAAGCGCTCGAGGGCGTGAACGCCGCGCTGTCGCGCTCGCACGAGCGTTACGGCATCAGCTCCGGACTGATCGTCACCTTGCTGCGTCACCTGTCGGCCGAGTCCGCGATGGAGGCGTACGAGCAGGCGGTGGCCAGTGGGGTGCCGCTGCTCGGCATCGGCCTGTGCTCGACCGAGGTCGGCAACCCCGCGAGCCGGTTCCGGGAGGTGTTCGCGCGCGCCCAGGCCGACGGCCTCCACACCGTCGCGCATGCGGGGGAGGAGGGTGACGCGAGCTACGTCACCGACGTCCTCGACAACCTCCACGTGGAGCGCGTGGACCACGGCGTGCGGGCCGTGGATGATCCCCTGCTGGTCGACCGACTCGTGGCCGAGCAGATCCCCCTGACGGTGTGCCCGCTCTCGAACGTACGGCTGAAGGGCGTCGCCGACCTCCGCGTCCACCCGCTCGCCGACCTGCTGCGTCGCGGCGTACGGGTCACGGTGAACTCGGACGATCCGGCCTACTTCGGCGGCTACCTCGATGACAACGTGGAGGCGGTACGGCTTGCGCTGGGTCTGACCGAGGATGAGGTCCGCGACCTCGCCCTCAACAGCATCGCCGCATCTTTCGCACCACCCGAGGTGAAGGCCGAGCTCGCCGCGAGCTGGGACGACGTGGCCGCCGGCACATCCGGCGGAGGGAGGCTGACGCCATGATCGAGCTCGAGCGCATCGACCCGGAGATCCGGTCGAGAGTCCCCAAGCTGAAGGCCATGGATACGAACAACCCCCTGGTCAGAGTGTTGTTCGCCCTCGCCCCCGTCGTGCTGCCCACGCACCGCGTCAAAGGGGTCGCGCTCACCAAGGAGCACGCAGGTTCCGTACCGGTCCGGGTCTACCGTCCGGAGAACCCGTCAGGTGCCGGTCTGCTGTGGATCCACGGCGGCGGGCTCATCGGCGGCGTGGCGAAGATGAACGACGAGTTCTGCGGTCGTACGGCACTGGAGCTGGGCACGACCATCGTCTCGGTCGACTACCGGCTCGCGCCGAAGCACCCGTTCCCTGCCGCGCACGACGACGTGTATGCGGGGTGGATCTGGTTCGCTGATCGCGCCGCGTCCTTCGGTGTCGACCCGGCGCGGATCGCCATCGGCGGCCAGAGCGCAGGCGGTGGGCTTGCGGCAGGACTCGTACAGCACCTCCACGACGACGGACAGCCTGTCGCCGCGCAGTGGTTGTGGTGCTCGATGCTGGACGACCGTACGGCGCTGAACACCGACCTCGACGCGATTGGCAACCTGGTGTGGGACAACCCCGCCAACCGGTACGGCTGGGGCTCGTACCTGAGAGCGGTCGATCGCCAGGCGCCCCCTCCGTACGCGTCACCGAGTCGGCGGGCCGATCTCTCGGGCCTGCCCCCGACATGGCTGTACGCGTCGGACATCGAGCTCTTCCACGACGAGGTCGTCGACTACGCGGCTCGCCTCAAGGACGCCGGCGTCGACACGACGCTGGAAATCGTCCCCGGTGTCCCGCACGCTGTGGAGGCCACGGCGTCCGACACCCAAGCAGCAGTGAAGATCCTCGCTCAAGGCCGTGCGTGGCTCGCGGCGCGGCTCGGGGCCCGGACCGCGTTGTAGCGCACTGACCGCCCCACCGCCAGGGCGCCGTGCGTTCGCGAGCACTCCGAGCCGGGTCGCCCTGGCTTGGTAAGTTGGCGCACTACGCGGAGAGCCAGGAGGTGGGGATGAGTATCGACATCCTCCTTCTTGTCGGGGCCGTGGTCGTGGTCGCCGGCGTTGTCGTCGCGAAGATCGGCGACCGGATCGGGCTCCCCGCACTGCTGCTGTTCCTCGGCCTCGGCGTGCTCATGGGGCTTCCCTCGCACGGCACCAGCTTCACCAACCCGTCCCTCGCGCACGACCTGGGGTTCGCAGCCCTCGTGCTGATCCTTGCCGACGGCGGCTTGTCGACGAGGTGGGGCGACATCAAGCCGGCGATCTGGTCGTCCGTCCTTCTGGCCACGCTCGGCGTGGGCGTGACGGTCGCCCTGATGACGTTGTTCCTCGTCGTGCTGAAGGCACCGCTCGCGGTCGCGGTGGTCGTCGCCGCGATCATGGCGCCCACCGACTCGGCGGCCGTGTTCTCGATCCTGCGCAAGGCGCCGCTCCCGTCGCGACTACGGGCGACGCTCGAGGGCGAGTCAGGACTCAACGACGCGCCGACGGTCCTGCTGGTCATCGCGGCGACCGAGCTGGCGCTCGGCAAGACCACGTACGCGGATGCCCCGATGACGGCGCTGCTGGTCGCCGCGGAGCTGATCGGCGGGGTGGTGCTCGGCGTGGTCGTGGGATGGATCGGGGTGAGGCTGCTCCGCAACCTGGCGCTGCCGAGCTCGGGCCTCTATCCGCTGGCGTCGCTCGGCTGGGCGGTCATCGCGTACGGGCTCGGGGTCCAGACGCACGTGTCGGGCTTCGCCGCGGTGTACGTGTGCTCGGTCGTCATGTCCAGCGGCAAGCTGCCGCACCGCCACGCGACGCGGTCGTTCGCCGAAGGGATCGGCTGGGTCGCGCAGATCGGGCTCTTCGTCATGCTGGGCCTGTTGGCGACCCCGTCGAGGATCACCTGGCAGGTGGTCGTGCTGGCCGTCGTCGCCAGCCTGTTCCTCACGTTCGTGGCCAGACCGCTCAGCGTCTTCGCCTGCCTGTCGTGGTTCCGCATCCCCGTCAGGGAGCAGGTGTTCATCTCCTGGGCCGGCCTGCGCGGAGCCGTACCCATCATCCTCGCCACCATCCCCATGGCCGCCGGGATGCCGGGAGCCGACCAGGTCTTCGACCTCGTCTTCGTCAGCGTGATCGTGCTCACCCTTCTCAACGCCCCTTCGCTGCTCTGGGTGGCCAAGAAGCTGGGCCTCGCCAGCAACACCAGAGAGGTCGACATCGAGGTGGCGCGTCTGGATCAGGTGGAAGCCGACCTGCTGCAGGTGAGGATCGCCGACGACTCGCGGCTCCACGGCGTCGCGGTCAGCGAGCTGAGGCTGCCGCCGAACAGCTCGGTGAGCCTGGTGATCAGGGGAGATCGTACGTTCACGCCGCACGGCCGGGACGTCCTCAGGGCCGGTGACGAGGTGCTCGTGGTGACGCCGTCCGCCGTACGCGGCCAGGTCGAGGACCGGTTCCGCGCCGTCGACCGTCGTGGCCGGCTGGCCGGGTGGAACCTCGAGGAGTGAGCCGTACGACTAGGTCTTGCTGGCGCTAGGGGTCGCACTCGGCGTCGTCGACCCCTGCGACTTCGGGAGGCAGGCCTTGCCGTTCGGTACGGCGATCGAGGAAGCAAAGCCCGTGGTGGGAAGCGTCTTGTCCGTCTTCGCTCCGATGAGCACGTCCACGGTGCCGTCGTTGCGGTTGTCGGCGCGGAGGGTGGCTTCGGGGAAGTTGCTCGCCACGAGCCTGACCGCGGGCAGGTCGATCGTGCCGCCGACAATGATCGGCGCGACGATCGCCTCGCTGGTGTTGCTGACTACTGAGATGTTGTAGCCCCGTGTCTTGAGGACCTTCGCCACCTCGGTCGCGTACCCCTTGACGTCTCCGCCGTTGAGGACCCGTACGGTCACCTTGTCGGGGGTCAGCTGGGCCACCGCCTGCGAGACGCAGGCGTTGATGGTGCTGATCGGGACGGTGAGGACTGCCTTGTACCCCCACCACGCGCCGTATCCGAGGACCACGAGGAGAACGAACAGTGTCACGGGGGTCCGCAACCAGCGGATCACCTTGAGAAAGGACACCAGGCTTCCCCTATCACTACTTCAGTTCGAGCACCCTAGCGTGCACAGTCTGCCGTTGTTGCAGCGCAGCGCGCAGGGCTCTGTGCAAACCGTCCTCCAGGTACAGCTCGCCGCGCCACTTCACGACGTGCGCGAACAGGTCGCCGTAGAACGTCGAGTCCTCCTCGAGAAGCGCTTCGAGGTCGAGCATTCTCTTCGTCGTGACAAGCTGGTCGAGCCGTACCTGCTGCGGTGCGATCACCGCCCACTGCTTCTGTACGTAGCAGTGGTCAGGGTACGGCCTCGCCTCTCCCACGCGCTTGAAGATCACGGCCGACAGCCTACCTGGACGGCTCCCCGATGGCTCGGATGCCGGCTGAGTCACCCCAGCTTGACCGCCGTCCAGGACACGGCGGGCAGTACGAGGCGCAGCAGGCCGTCGGTGATCTCGGCGCTCGGCGTGGGCCGGAGGCCGACCCGGTCCGGTGCCTCGAGGGTGTTGGCGGCACCGAGGTCCTCGTCGTACAGCGAAGATGCGTCGCGTACGGACACGTCGCCGAGCGCGCGAATGTCCGCGACGACCTCAGCCTCGTCGTCGAGCGACCGGTTGACGAGGAAGACGGCGGTCGTACCGGAGGCCGCGTCGTACGTGGCCACGGCATCCACGAGCGGCACGTCCCCGTACCGGCTCGTCGGGTAGTCGGGCGACTCGAGCCGTACGTCGAGGGCTTCGCCCCGGGCGAGCCGGGAGGTGGCGGCGAAGGGGAAGAACGTGGTCTGTCGCCAGGCGGGACCGCCCGGCTCGGTCATGATCGGCGCGATGACGTTGACGAGCTGTGCCAGCGAAGCGCTACGTACTCGGTCGGCGTGCTTGAGCAGCGAGATCAGCAGGTTGCCGACGACGACCGCGTCCAGGACCGAGTAGCGGTCCTCGAGCAGGCGCGGCGCGACCGGCCAGTTGTCGATGCCGCTGATCTTGTCCTCGGCCTCGAAGCGGGTCTGGTACCAGACGTTCCACTCGTCGAAGGAGATCGCGATGCGCTTGCTGCTGCCCCGTACGGCTCCGACGTGGTCCGCCGTGGCGACGACCGAGGAGATGAAGCGGTCCATGTCGACGGCTGACGCGAGGAACGCGCCGGTGTCGCCGTCGTTGACCTGGTAGTACGCGTGGCACGAGATGTAGTCGACGTCGTCGTAGGTATGGCCCAGGACAACCCGCTCCCACTCGCCGAACGTCGGCATCTGCGCGCCGGACGAGCCGCACACGACGAGCTCGAGGTCCGGGTCGAGCTGCCGCAGGGCCTTGGCCGTCTGGGAGGCGATCGTCCCGTACGCGTCGGCCGTACGGTGGCCGAGCTGCCACGGGCCGTCCATCTCGTTGCCGAGGCACCAGATCCGGATGTCGAACGGCTCCGTGCGGCCGTTCGCCACCCGCTGGTCGCTCAACCTCGTACCGCCGCGGATGTTCGCGTACTCCAGCAGGTCCAGTGCTTCGGCGGTACCGCGGGTGCCGAGGTTCACCGCGAGCATGGGCTCGCTGCCGACCAGCTCCAGCCAGTCGGCGAACTCGTGGAGGCCGAACTCGTTGGTCTCGGTCGAGTGCCACGCGAGGTCGAGCCGGCGCGGGCGCTCCTCTCGCGGCCCGACGGAGTCCTCCCAGCGGAAGCCCGACACGAAGTTCCCGCCCGGGTAGCGGATCGTGCTGACGCCGAGCTCGCGGACCAGCTCGACGACGTCGCGGCGGAAGCCGTGCTCGTCGGCCAGCTCGTGTCCCGGTTCGTACAACCCGTTGTAGACACAGCGTCCGAGGTGCTCGACGAACGCGCCGAAAAGGCGTCGCTCGACGCTGCCGATCGCGAAGCGCGGATCGATGGTGAGGCGTGCGGAGAACATGGAGGTCCGATCGGTACGGGATCGTCGCGGATCCGCGCACGAGGCTACCCGCGAGCCTCACGTCAAGGACACCTCAGAGCGACCAGCGGTTCGTGGCGAGGGGGCTTTGGCTGTGCCAGTCTTTGCGTCATGACTGACGACACGGTGGCGATGATCACCAAGGGGTACACGTTCAGCGAGGCGACCATCGAACTCGGTGTGCTCATGGCCGACGGCACTCCTGTCCCTGACGCGAAGATCCGCATCCCCCTGGGCATGCTCAACCGGCACGGGCTCATCGCCGGAGCCACCGGTACCGGCAAGACCAAGACCCTGCAGCTGCTCGCCGAGCAGATCTCGGCCGCCGGGGTGCCGGTGTTCGCGGCCGACATGAAGGGTGACCTCTCCGGTCTGGCGTCACCTGGGCAGTCGAGCGACAAGCTCCTCGCCCGTACGGCGGCGATCGGCCAGGACTGGCAGGCGAAGCCCTCGCCGGTCGAGTTCTTCGCGCTCGGCGGCCAGGGCCAGGGCGTACCGGTCCGCTGCACGATGACCGCGTTCGGCCCGACGCTGCTCAGCAAGGTCCTCGGCCTGACGGACGTCCAGGAGTCGTCGCTCGGTCTCGTCTTCCACTACGCCGACCAGCGCGGCCTCCCGTTGCTCGACATCGCCGATCTGCGCGCGGTCCTCACGTACCTCGGCTCCGACGAGGGCAAGGTCGAGCTCAAGGACCTGGGCGGTCTCGCCGCGTCGACCATCGGGGTTCTGCTGCGCGAGCTCATCGGCTTCTCCGACCAGGGCGCGGACCTGTTCTTCGGCGAGCCGGAGTTCCAGACCTCCGACTTCCTGCGGACCACGGCCGACGGTCGTGGTGTGATCTCCCTGCTCGAGCTGCCTAACCTTGTCGACCGTCCGGCGGTGTTCTCGACGTTCCTCATGTGGCTGCTCGCGGACCTCTTCCACGACCTGCCGGAGGTCGGCGACGTCGACAAGCCGAAGCTGGTCTTCTTCTTCGACGAGGCGCACCTGCTGTTCGCGGACGCGTCGAAGTCCTTCCTCCAGGCGATCGCCCAGACCGTACGGCTCATCCGTTCCAAGGGCGTGGGCGTCTTCTTCATCACGCAGAGCCCCACCGACGTGCCGGACGACGTGCTCGCCCAGCTCGGCTCGCGTGTCCAGCACGCCCTGCGCGCCCACACGCCCAACGACGCCAAGGCGCTCAAGCAGACCGTCAACACCTACCCGACGTCCTCGTACGACCTCGAGCAGATCCTGCAGAACCTCGGCATCGGCGAGGCGATCGTCACGGTCATGGACCCGAACGGCTCGCCGACGCCCGTTGCGTGGACCCGGATGCGGGCGCCGCAGTCGCTCATGGGCGCGACCCCGCCCGAGGTGCTGGCACCCGGCATCGCGGCGTCGGGTCTGATGGCGAAGTACGGCCAGGCGATCGACCGGGACTCGGCGCAGGAGATGCTCGCCCGCAAGGTCGAGCAGGGTGCCGCGGCTGCCGAGGAGCAGGCCCGCGCCGCGGCGGATGCCGCCGCGAAGGCCAAGGAGGACGCCGCCGGCATGAAGGAGGCCGAGCGTCAGGCCGCCGCCGCGCAGCGGGAGGCGGCGCGTCAGGCCGCCGCCCAGCAGAAGGAAGCTGAGCGCCAGGCACGCATCCAGGCCAACAAGCCGTCGCTCATCGAAGAGGTCGCCAAGTCGAGCGTGTTCAAGTCGTTCATCCGCACGGCTGGGAACGAGATCGTACGGGGGATCTTCGGCACTGCCCGGCGCCGCTGAACATGACGCCCGCAGCGTTCCCGCGGGAACGCCACACCCGACGTCACAGGCAAACGTTCGCCTGTGACGTCACGTCATGATCCTCGTCGACCCGCCGCGCTGGCCCGCGCATGGCACGGTCTTCTCGCACCTCGTCTCGGACGCCTCGCTGTCCGAGCTGCACGTGGTCGCTGCCGCGATCGGGCTCTCGCCGCGTGCGTTCGACCACGACCACTACGACCTGCCGCAACGCCTGTACGAGCCGGCGATCGCGGCGGGCGCGGTGCCCGTACCCGCCGACGAGCTCGTGCGGCGCCTGGTAGCGAGCGGGCTGCGTGTCCGTACCCCCGACAAGACACTGACCCGCGACGCGGCCCGGCAGGTGCTCCCCGCGCACTGGGATCGGGTCGGGCTGAGCCGCGACCTGTACGTCGAGATCGTCTCGCGCTGGTCCGAGCCGCACCGGCACTACCACGACGTCCGGCACCTCGCGGCGACGCTGACCGCTCTCGATGCGCTGGACGAACCGGCGGCCTCGTCGCGGCACGTACGGCTCGCGGCGTGGTTCCACGACGCGGTCTACTCCGGTGTCGCCGGCCTCGACGAGGACCAGTCGGCCCAGCTCGCGCGACGGATGCTCAGCACGTTGCCGGTACGCGACGTGGCGGAGGTCGTACGGCTCGTCCTTCTCACCGCCCATCACGACCCGGAGCCCGGCGACGCCGCCGGCGCCGCGCTGTGCGACGCGGACCTCTCGATCCTCGGCGCGACCCCGGGTCGCTACGACGTGTACGTGCGGGATGTACGACTCGACTACGCCGGCGTCGACGACGCGTCCTGGGCCACAGGTCGTACGGCCGTCCTAGACTCCCTGCTCGCCCTGGACCCGCTGTTCCGGACAACGAAAGGCCAGGAGCTCTGGTCGGAGCGAGCCGTGGCGAACCTGGTGAGGGAACGGTCCCGCTGGACGAGCGACTAGCTCGGCGAGAGCACCTGTACCGCTCGGCGAGAGCACCTGTACCCCTCGGCGAGAGCACCTGTACCGCGGTTCGACGGGTGGAGGGCAGGAATGTGGAGCAGAGTTGTCAACGAGAAGCCGCGCTCAAGCGTCGAAGGAGTGTGACGACGGTGGCAACCCGTGAGACTGCGACGGAGGGCATCAGCCTGCTGTACGAGACGCAGTGGGCGGGACTCGTACGGCTCGTCTGGTTCCTGCTGCGTGATCAGCAGGCGGCAGAGGATGTCGCCCAAGACGCGTACATCGCCACCTATCGGAACTGGGACAGACTGCGTGACGAGGAGGCGGCTGTGGCGTATCTCAGGCGGTGCGCGATCAACGGCGCCCGTTCGATGATCCGGCACCTGATAGTGGTGCGGCGGGAGACCGAGGCGGAGGCCGGCAGAGCGGACGCGGCCGGGCGGCTGTGGTCGCCCAGCTCGGACGAGGCGGCGCTCAACCGCTTGGACGGCGACCAGCTGATGGCTGCGTTGGCGACGCTGCCGGACAGGCAGCGCGAGGTGATCGTGCTCAGGTACTACTCGGACATGTCCGAGGCGCAGATCTCCGAGACGCTCGACATCTCCCCGGGCTCGGTGAAGACCCACGCCTACCGCGGGTTGCGAGCCCTCCGCGATCGGATGGGGGCGCCGGCATGAGCCACGACATGGAAGATCTGGGACAGCTCCGCCATTTCGAGGAGGGAGTTCGTCATGTACTCAATGAGAAGGCGGCGGGCATCGACCCGCACGACCGGCTCGACGCGATTCTCGCTGCGGGGGCTCCGTTGAAGCGCCAGACGACGTACTGGCTGATCGGCGCCGCAGCCATGTTCGTCCTTGTGGCGGCGCTGGGGATCGGCTACATGTTGCAGAATCGCAGCCAGGGGTCCATGTCGACTGCGGGTGCGCCCGTGCAGAACGATCGCGCCGGAGCGCAGTCAGAATCGGGCCCCTCGACGATCGCGCCGGAGAAGTCGTCAACCACGTCCGTGGTTCCGACTGGGACCTGGGCGATGCCCGAGTACGAGGTGGTCACCGGGACCAGTACGCACCCGTGGCTGCTCAACCGCACGTTCATCACCGCGCCTGATGCCGGAGATCTCACGGGTCGTGTCCAGTCCGCCATCACGGCTCTCCTGTCCGGTACGACCCCGGACGGGAAGCAGATCGCCATCTACGGGTACCAGCAGCCGTGGCCCGACGGCACGATGGCCAAGGTCTCCGTGACCGACACGGCGATCACCATCTCGCTCACTGGGCCGGGCAAGACAGGCCTCAGCGCCGACCAGCAGCGCATCGCCGTACAGAGCCTGGTGTGGACAGCGACCGCAGCGGCCCAGCTCAACGTTCCCGTGCACATCGAAGTCGTAGGCGGCCAGGCGATCTTCGCGACGAAGCCGGCCGGCAACTACTCGCGGCCCGCGTCGGGCACGTGGTACATGGACCTCGTCTCGATCTGGATCGACAGCCCGACGCCGGGCGCCACGCTGAAGGCGCCGGTCACAGTGACCGGTCAGGCGTGCGTGTTCGAGGCGCAGTTCCCGTGGCAGGTGCTACAGGGCTCGACAGTGGTCAAGTCCGGCTCCGCGATGGCCTCGACCGCGTGCCCCGACTACGGGACGTACTCGATCACGATCGGCTCGTTGCCGGCCGGCACGTACACGATCCGCCTGTACGAAATCTCGCCGAAGGACGGCAGCGTCTCGTACGAGACGCGCGTACCGGTCACGGTCGCGTGAGCCTCGGGGGCCTAGACCCGTGGCCAGACGAACGGGACCAGCATCACCGCGGTGACGCCCGGGCTCGACGAACCCGTTCCCTGCGGGTCCGGAAGGCATAGTTGGGGGCGTGTCCAAGACCTATGCCGTCGAGTCGACCCCGTCGCGGTGGGTGCGGATGGCCGGGCGGCTCCTGCTGGGACTGTTCCTCGCCTCCGCAGGGCTCGGGCATCTGACCGTGCTGCGGCAGGAGTTCCACGCACAGGTCCCGCCGTGGTTCCCGCTCGATCCCGACTTCGTGGTCGTCGCGTCCGGAGTCGTCGAGATCACCCTGGGGCTGGCGCTGATCGTTGCGCCACGTGGCGTCCGACCCCTCGTGGGGTGGGTCGCAGCCACGTTCTTCGTGGCGGTCCTCCCGGGCAACATCTCGCAGTACGCGACTCACACCAACGCCTTCGGGCTCAACACCGACACTGCCCGACTCGTCCGGCTCTTCTTCCAGCCGCTGCTCGTTGCCTGGGCGCTCTGGTCTACGGGGGCTTGGCGAGCGTGGCGCGAGAGGGCTGGGCGGTCAGTGGAGGGAGGCGTCGGCCTCGGTCTCGCGCCAGGCCAGGAGGTCGATACTGAAGCCGGCACGCGTGGGAGCGGCCAGGAACGGCCCGGCTGAGGCGTCTGCGCCGGGAGGGGTGGGAGCGACGCGGACGAGCTGGTACGGACCGGCGTCGACCCGCGCTCGTACCGTCACAGATTCCTGCGCCCGCGAGATCCGGATCGTCACGACCCGGCCCGACCAGTCGGGCACGGGACCGGTCGACCAGTCGGAACGGCCCATCGTGACGACCCCGCCGAGCATGTCGACGCCGTCGGAGTGCTCGACGCCGGACTTGATCCAGTGCTCGCTGTCGAACTGCAGGTACGCACCCGCTTGGTCGAACTGCCCCGACAGATCGCAGCGGAAGTCGACCTCGACGGCGCGGCCGATGGCGAGCTCCCGCAGCAGGGCGTGCTCGGTGTCGTGGACGAATCCGTACGAGGTGTGGCGCCAGGCGTCCGAGCCTTCGACCGCCGTGACGCGGAGGGTGCCGTCGACGGACTCGACATGTACGGGCGGGTTGGTCCACGTGCCGTCCGACCAGGGGATCTGCATGAGCGACATCCTGTACCAGTCACTGGGCCGAGACACACAAGGGGCCCTCCGCGCACCCAGAAGAGCTCTCCTACCCTTGCTGCGTCTCCGCCCTGGGGGAGTTCGGTGAGGTACCGCCGCGCGGAGGACCTGGAGTCAGAGTCTAGCGACATGACGGCAGTTGGCCGAAGTCGGAGCGAGACCTGTACGATCCGACGCGGAGGATTCGCCTAGAGGCCTATGGCGCTCGCTTGGAAAGCGGGTTGGGTGCAAGCCCTCACGAGTTCGAATCTCGTATCCTCCGCCAGTGAAGAACTTGCTCTGACTAGGGCATATACTCTCCTCGGGCTCCATGTCAGGGCCCTCAGTCCCCGATTTGTGCGCTATTTTTGCGCTAAATCTCGCCAGGCCTGAGCGTGGAGTTCCGCGAAGTGAGTGCCGTGCGCCCGTGGAGCGCGTGTCAGTCCTGGGCCGCCCACGTGTGTCTTGAGCAGGTGGGGATCGCCGATCAGGACGATGGCGGACCGTCGAGGCGCCGCCTTGATCAGAAGACACTGCAACCGGTCGACGGCCGTCCCGGCGATAGCCGGACTGGCGGACAGCGAGAGCCAGGCGGCTGTGAGCGACAGACACCAACGCGGGCCGGCTGGGCCGTCGCTCGATCACGCTCGCCAGCGTCCCGCTTCCCGTCCACAGGCTCGTTCGCAGCT
>JADGPB010000304.1 GCA_017882655.1 Propionibacteriales bacterium | reverse complement strand
GATCGCCGGATTGTCGGGGTGGAGGACCGTCGGCTCGATTGGCGCATGCAGCAGGTGCTCGGGGTGATCCAGCAGGTACGCGTCGAGCGGGTCGTTGCGAGCGACGAGCACGACCGCCGACTCGGTGCCACGGCGGCCCGCGCGCCCTGCCTGCTGCCACAGCGCCGCGACGCTGCCCGGGTAGCCGCCGATGACGACAGCGTCCACGCCAGCGATGTCGACGCCGAGCTCGAGGGCATTCGTCGTGGCGACACCGCGGAGGGCCCCGGTCTGCAGCGCGGCCTCGATCGCGCGTCGCTCGCGGGGGAGGTAGCCGCCTCGGTAGGCGCTGATCGGCCGCGATCCGGCCATCGCGGTCGCCTGCCGCGCGACCTGCTCGGAGGCCCGGCGGGAGGTGACGAAAGCGAGGGTCTGCTGTCCGTCGGCCACGAACCGGCCGAGCAGCAGGGCGACGTCGACGTCAGTGGCGCCCTCTGGCTGCCACAGCACCACCTGGCGGCCGCCGCGCGGCGACCCGTCCTGGGTGATCCCGACGATCTCGCCGGTGGGCTCGCCGATCAGGCGTCCCATCGCCTCGGCCGCGTCAACGGCGGTCGCCGAGGAGCACACGAAGGTGGGCGAGGCTCCGTACCGCTCGCAGAGGCGACGCAGTCGTCGCAGCACCAGCGCGACGTGCGCGCCGAACACGCCGCGGTAGCGGTGGGCCTCGTCGACGACGACGTAGCGGAGGCCGCCGAGGAAGGAGGACCAGGCCGCGTGGTGAGGCAGCACGGACGCGTGGAGCATGTCCGGGTTGGTGAGCACGACTGTGGCGTAGTCGCGGGCGAAGCGGCGCTCGTCGGTGTCCGAGTCGCCGTCAAGTGCCGTGATCCGCCAGCCGTGCGGGCCGAGCGGCCACGCGTTGCGCAGCTGGTCGTGGGCGAGTGCCTTGGTGGGGGAGAGGTAGAGGGCGGTGGTGCGGCGGAAGCGAGCGGCCTGTACGAGGTCGGCGAGCTCTGGACGTTCCACGGGCTCGGGTGGCTCGACGGGGGCTCCGACCCCGGGCAGGGGCGGGTGGTCGTCGTCCAGGTCCTCGACGAACCCGACGAACGGGGGCGGGCCCGGGTCGCCGGTGACTTCAATGATGGGGAGGAGGTAGGCGAGGGACTTGCCCGACGCCGTACCGGTGGACAGGGCCACGTGCCGGCCGCCGCGGAGGGCTTCGGCGGCCTCGACCTGGTGACGCCACGGCTGCTCGATGCCGCGAGCGCGGGCGCGCCGCACCAGATCCTCGGGCGCCCACTCCGGCCAGTCGACGGGATCGCCATCGGCGCCCGGGAGATGCTCGGTGTGCACGACCCGCGGATCGTTGACGAGCCACGACGGGAGCACAGCGACACTGTAGGTGCGCGCTGCGACAGTTCGTACGCGGTCGTCGGCAGTCAAAGAGAGAACCTCCTCATAGTCGCCTCATCGATTGATTCTTGAGCTGGATACTCTTCTGGCGCAGTGCCGGATCGACGTGGCCCTGTTGCCGCAGGGTGCCGTGCGTCCGCTCGGTCACCCTGAGTGCCAGTGGGCCGAGATGCCCTCGAGCGAGAGTGAGCTTCCGTGGACAACTTCGACCTGATGGGGGCACCGCAGCATCACATGAGCGTGTGTCCGCACGACACCGCCAAGAACGTCTACGGATGGTTCTTCCTCAACTCGTTCCTTCAGACCCGACTCGGCACGCGCATGCGCTTCGAGCCGCAAACCAACTTCCTCGAAGAACGAAAGTCGGTCCTCGACGGCGACTTCCACCTGGTCTATGCGAACCCGTACAGCGCTGCCGTCTTCGCCCGTGACCGGGGGTTCGTGCCGGTGGCGGCGCCCGTGGGCCTCTTCGACGAGACAGTCCTCATCTCCCGGGCCGGCTGGGATCTCAGCACGGCGGGCCGCCCCGTCAAGGTGGCCAGCGCCACCGACAAGCTCGTGATCCACGCACTTGGTCTGACGCTGCTCCCGCAGCTGGGGCTCGACCCGGCGAACGTGGAGTTCGTCTTCAAAGGCAACCATCTCCTCGCCGCCAAGGCGGTGCTGACCGGTGAGGCCGACCTCGGCTTCGTGTTCAACGAGACGTGGGTGAGCATGGACGATCGCACGCGGAAGGAGCTCGCCGAGCTGGCCGTCACAAGCCAGGGGGTTGCGTTCCACTGCTTCATGGTCGGGGGCGAGTTCGTCGACCGCGCGGCCGAGATCAGCTCGCTGCTCTGCGGCATGGCCGCCGACCCGGCCGCCATGACTGTCCTTGCCGAGATCGGGCAGGCGCGAGGCCTCGAGAAGGTAGACCCCAGCCGCCTCCAGGCAGTGTCACAGCTCATCGCTCTCTGACATGCCGAGTCGGCATGCCACTCTTGTGCGGTGCCCTCAGACGACCTCAGCCTGTCCGACGATGATCTCGTACGACTTCGTACCGCACTAGACGGCTACACCGTCGACGCCGTCGTGGAGGCGATCGGCGACAAGGGACAGGCAGCCCTCGCCCGCAACCACACGGTCGCGGCCGACCGTGCGTTGAGAGGTCGCGACGACACGCTCGCCACGCTGACAAGGCTGTTCATCCTGCAGCAAGATGTGGGCTGGTCGGCTGTACAGGCTTCGCTGCCCGCTGAGGCGCTGCTCGAGGCAGGCATCCTCGCCCGTGACGGCGACGCGTGCCGGGCTCGGGTGGACATCCGCCCGTACGGATCGCCCGATGACGGCGCCGACGGCTGGCTGGTCAGCGACCATGCGGCCACACTCGACACCGCGCGGGGCGCTCCACGTCCTGACCACGTGCTCGGCGTCTCGCCGGCGTCCACGACGCTCGCGCAGCTGACGATGAGGCGACCGGTAGCCCGTGCGCTCGACCTCGGCACCGGGTGCGGCGTCCAGGCGCTGCACCTCGCGCGCCACGTCGACACGATCGTCGCCACCGATCTCAACGAACGGGCCCTGGCCTGTGCGCGCTTGGGGCTCGGGCTGAGCGGCGTCAGCGCCGACCTGAGGCTGGGATCGCTGTACGAGCCGGTCGCCGACGAGCTGTACGACCTCATCGTCACCAACCCGCCGTTCGTGATCTCGCCGCCGACGACCGCCAAGTTCACCTACCGCGAGAGCAGCTTCACCGGCGACGGGCTCATGCGATCGGTGGTGACGGGCGCGGCGGACCACCTGGCGCCCGGCGGCGCGCTCCAGGTGCTGGGCAACTGGGCGCACACCAAGGACCAGCCATGGGACGAGCGGCTCGCCGGGTGGATCGCCGGCACGGGCTGCGACGGACTGGTCATCGAGCGCGAGGTGCTGGACCCGTACGAGTACGTCGAGATCTGGCTGGCCGACGCGGGGCTCGCGGGCACGCAGGAGTACAGGGACACGTACGAGAGGTGGCTGGACTACTTCGAGACCCTCGGCATCGTGGGTGTCGGGATGGGCTGGTTCACGCTGGTCAACGCCGGCCGGCAGGACCCCGACGTGCGCGTCGAGCAGTGGCCGCACGCGGTGGAGCAGCCGGTGGGTACGGCGCTGGCGCAGCACTTCGACGCGATCGCCGATGCTCGCCTTTCTGACGAGGACCTGCTTGGCCTCCCGTGGTCGCTCGCGGAGGACGTGGTCCAAGAGACCCTCGGCGCACCCGGTGCCGAGGACCCGACCCACATCGTGCTGCGCCAGCAGCGGGGACTGCGGCGTGCGGTCGAGGTCGACACCGCCCTCGGCGGCGTGCTCGGCGCGTGCGACGGCGACCTCACCCTCGGCGAGATCCTTGGTGCCGTCGCCCAGCTGGTGGACGTCCCGGCAACCGACCTCGCCGCCGATGTGGTTCCACGTTTCCGTCGGCTCGTCGCGGACGCCTGGTTCGCATCCGCTGGGAGCTAGGTCCTCTCCTCAAGCTCATAGGTCCTCTCCTCGAGCGGCTAGGTCGCTTCACCGCGGACCTACCAGCTACTCCCAGCGGAACGTCCGGATCGCAAGGAGGCTGAAGACGACCGCGTAGGCGCCGAGCACGGCCAACGGGGTAACGCTCGGGAAGTTCCCACTGAGCGTCTCGAGAAGGGCCTGGACGGCTGCACCCGTCGGGG
>JADGPB010000303.1 GCA_017882655.1 Propionibacteriales bacterium | reverse complement strand
CGCACTCAACGCGGTCGACGACGGCCTGGTCGGCCAGCAGGTGTTCGCCGGCGAGGCCACGCGGCTCGCGTACATGACCGACGAGGCCGCCGAGGGCCGCGACGCCTTTCTCGAGAAGCGCCCGCCCGACTGGTCCGCCTACCCCTACTACTACTGAATGGGCGCATAACCGCAGGTCAGAGGCCCAATGGATCTCGCTCGTCCGCTGAGGTTATGTGGTTTCCCAAGGGGCAGCGGTGCCGAGGATGGGCCGCTCTGCTGCGCTGGCGAGCGGGCCGGTGTCGGTTGTCACGCGGTTGCGACCGCCCCGCTTGCTCGTGTACATGAGGCGGTCGGCGCGATCAGCAAGGTCGTCGGGGCTCTCTGTCGGTACAGCCATCGTGGCGCCGACAGAAACGGTGACCCGTACCTGCGTCTCACCCTGCTGGATCCAGGAGTTCTCCACCAACATGCGAACCCGCTCGGCGACGACGGCCAATCCGGCTTGGTCGATGCCGGGCAGCAGGGCCAGGAACTCCTCACCTCCCCAGCGCACCGGCATGTCACCGCGTCGCAGCCCGTTCACCAACGACTGGCCGACCATGCGCAGCACCGCATCACCGGTCTTGTGCCCGAACGTGTCGTTGACGTCCTTGAAGTGGTCCGCGTCCACGTACAGCACCCCAAGGGTGGTGGCCTGTCCGGAGACTGCCTGCATCAGGGTCTGCAGGTGCAGCTCACCGAAGCGGCGGGTACCCAGGCCCGTCACGGGATCCAGTGAGTCGTCCTTGCGGTCCCGGTGCGTCCCCGCGTAGGGATTGACCGTCCGGTTGGAGAAGACCTCCACGGAGCCCACAATCTTCCCGTCAGGGTCCCGCAGGGCCTGGCCCCGCACCATGACCGGGACACGCTGGCCGTCCTTGTGGTGAAGGTAGACGGGGGCCTCGCGGGGCTTGCCGTCTTTCATCACCGCCAGCAGCGGGCATCCCACCAAGCACAGCTGCCGACCAGTGCCGTTGACGTGACGCAGGATCCCTTCCCCGCAACTGTGGCCCACCACCTCCTGGGCGCTGTATCCCGTGATGCGCTCCGCGCCGCCGTTCCAGTACGTGATGCGCCGGTCCAGGGTGACGAAGTAGACGCCGTCAGACATCTGGTCCAGCAAGTCCTGGTAGAACTTCTTGTCCACAGTTCCTCCGCCGCACCTCAGCGCTAGGCCCGCATGCCCGGCGCACGTCGATCATCCTCGCCGTTGCCCCCCGCAGCGACTCGGATGAGGATTGTCTTGTGTTGATTCCCGCCTGTTCTCGAGGGCGTTCTCGCTTGCACCACTGACCGTTCTCCCCTCGCGGAGCGGTCAGGACGACCAAGGAGGGAACGAGCTGTGGCCTTTGGACGGCGCCAGCGTCGGGTCACGTCCCCACATCCTCGGACACAGGGCAAGATGGCCACCGTGACGGATCTGGTCGTGCTGGCCGCGGGGATGGGATCGCGGTTCGGGGGAGTGAAGCAGCTCGATCCGGTCGGGCCGAGCGGCGAGACGGTGATGGACTACGCGGTCTACGACGCCGTACGGGACGGGGTCGAGCGGGTCGTGTTCGTGATCCGCCACGAGCTCGAGCAGGCGTTCCACGCTCAGATCGGGAGCCGGTACTCCGGACGGGTGCCGGTCGCGTACGCGTTCCAGGAGCTCGACGCGCTGCCGGGCGGACGTGTCGTCCCTGAGGGGCGCACCAAGCCCTGGGGTACGGGTCAGGCGGTTCTCGCGGCGGCCGAGGTCGTCGACTCCCCGTTCGTCGTCATCAACGCCGACGACTTCTATGGGCACAGGGCGTACTCGGAGCTGGCGGATCGGCTCGGAGGAGCGAGCGCGCCCGGTGCGTACGCGATGGTCGCATTCACCCTTGCCAACACGCTGTCGGAGCACGGATCGGTCTCGCGTGGCGTGTGCGACGTCGTCGACGGGCGGCTCCGGAGCGTCGTCGAGCACCCGGGGTTGGCACCCGAGGGCGACGGAGTTCTCGACGCGTCGGGCGCGCGGTTCACCGGCGCCGAGCTCGTCAGCATGAACTTCTGGGGGCTGCAGCCGGACGTCTTCGGCCACCTCGAGTCGCAGTTCGCCGCGTTCCTCGACGAGCGTGGCCACGAGGCCGGCAGCGAGCTGTACCTGCCCGCGGTCATCGACCGCCTCGTCGCTGACGGGACGGCGACCGTCGACGTGCTGACCTCGCCGGACCAGTGGTTCGGGATGACGTACGCGGCCGACCGCGGCGCTGTCGCCGCGCGACTTGCCGACCTCGTGGCATCCGGCGAGTACCCGTCACCCCTGGGGTGGGGCGCATGACCCGGATCGTCCCGAAGGACCTTCCGACCCACGTCGCCGAGGTGTTCGGGCTCGCGCCCACGAGCAGCCGCCGCTACGGCGGCGGGCACATCAACGACACGTACCTGATTGAGACGTCCGTCCGGCCGTACATCCTCCAGCGCATCAACGACTCCGTCTTCACGCGGCCGACCGAGCTGATGGAGAACGTCGCCCTGGTGACGCGGCACGTACGGGCGCGGCTCGAGGCGGAGGGGGTCGGCGATGTCGACCGGCGGGTGCTCACTCTGGTGCCGACTCCCGAGGGCGCGGATTTCCACATCGACCCGTACGGGCAGGTGTGGCGGGTTTTCGAGTTCATCGGCGCCGCGACGAGCCACGAGGTGATCACGTCGCCAGTCCAGGCGTACAAGGCGGCTCAGGCCTTCGGGCACTTCCAGCAGCTGCTCGCCGACTACGACGGACCTCGGCTGCACGAGACGATCCCGCGGTTCCACGACACGGTGAAGCGGTACGCGGACTTCGCGGCGCTCGTCGAGGCCGACCCGCACGGACGTCTCGCCGCCGTCCACCAGGAGGTCGACTGGCTGCTCGCACAGGAGGAGCTGGCCGGCTCGATGCTGCGCCTCGCGGCGGAGGGCGTCCTGCCCGAGCGGATCACGCACAACGACACGAAGCTGTCGAACGTGCTGCTCGACGACGTGACCGGCGAGGCGATGTGCGTCGTCGACCTGGACACGGTGATGCCGGGACTCAGCCTGTACGACTTCGCGGACCTGTGCCGTTCGGGCGCCACGACCGTTGCCGAGGATGCTACGGATGCTTCCGGCCTCGACGTCGACGTGCCGATGTTCCAGGCGCTCGCGGAGGGCTACCTGGCTGGCGCCGGCTCGGCGCTACTGCCGGCGGAGCGGGAGCTGCTCGTGCTGGCGGGCGAGGTCATGACGCTCGAGCAGGCGTACCGCTTCCTCGGCGACCACCTCGCCGGCGACACGTACTACCAGATCAGCCGTACCGGCCAGAACCTCGACCGCGCCCGTACCCAGATCGCCCTCGTCAAGGCTCTCCAGCGCCACGAGCCCGCGCTGAACGCGTACGTCGCGAGCCTTTCCTGACGCCGGCCGAGTCCCGCTCAGCCTCGGCGGCCGCCTTCTGGACCTCGAGCAGCGACTCGTTGCTGCGCTCGGCCTCGTACGCCTTGTGGCCGCCCCGGGCGCCGAACAGGCGCTTGGTCAGGATCAGGTAGGCGACGAGGAAGAGGTTGACGAGCAGCACCAGCACCCGCACGACGGTGAACTTGTTGACCAGCTCGTACACCTCGAGGGGTACGAACAGGGACGTGCCGACGGCGGCCACGTACTCGCCCCAGCGCTTCATCAGCCACAGGCCGGTCCCCTCGGTGAGGTGGAGGCTCGCGTACAGGGCCACGAACCCCGCGACGAGCAGCACAGTCACTGACTTCGCGTCGAGAATCTCCTCGATGTAGCGCATCAGCGTGAAGTCGGTCAGCTTGATGCCGAGGTGGTCGGCGATGGGCTGGACGAGCGGGAGGTACGTGGCGAGGGTGGCCCGCAGCCCGGCGCGCGACCCGTTGAAGCGCCAGATCCCGAACGCGGCGACGAGGAAGACGATGCCGGACATGATCCGCAGCACCCCGAACACCCGCAGCAGGATGGCGTCCTCGAGCGCCCGCCCGCGCAGGACGAGCGGCGCGTGCTCGGCCGGGCCGGCGCCGGATGGCTCGCCCACCACGTAGGAGCCGCACCGGAGGCACACCCA
>JADGPB010000302.1 GCA_017882655.1 Propionibacteriales bacterium | reverse complement strand
GTCGTCGAGCAGCGGATGAACGGTACGTGCGCGGGCGGTACGGGCGCGTTCATCGACCAGATGGCCAGCCTCCTGCACACCGACGCCGCCGGCCTGGACGCCCTCGCCGCCGCGTACCAGCACCTCTACCCGATCGCCTCCCGCTGCGGCGTCTTCGCGAAGTCCGACCTGCAGCCGCTGCTCAACCAGGGCGCCGCGCACACCGACCTCGCCGCGTCCGTCTTCCAGGCCGTCGCGACCCAGACGATCGCCGGCCTCGCCTGCGGCCACCCGATCCGCGGCAACGTCGTCTTCCTCGGCGGCCCGCTGCACTTCCTGCCGCAGCTGCGCGCCGCGTACGAGAGGGCGCTGGCCGCTCAGGTCTCCTCGTTCACCACTCCGGACGAGGCTCACCTGTTCGTCGCGATCGGCGCCGCGCTGCTGGCCGGCCAGCCGGCCACCCCGTACAGCACCAACGCTCTCCGCGGCGTCGAGCAGCGCCCCGACGACCTCGTACGCCGCCTCAGGGACCGCATCCTCGTCTCGCTCAGTACTGCCCGGATGCGTCCGCTGTTCGCCGACGAGCAGGAGCGGTCCGACTTCGTCGAGCGTCACCATTCGGTCAAGGTCCCGCGCGGCGACCTCGCCACGACCTCCGGGCCGCTGTTCCTCGGCATCGACGCCGGGTCGACGACCGTTAAGGCGGTCCTGCTCACCGCGACCGGCGAGGTCGTCTTCGACCAGTACCAGGGCAGCAACGACCCCGTACACGTCGCGCTCGGCATCCTGCGCCGGGTGCTCACCGAGATCCCGGCGAGCGCGTACCTCGCCCGTGCCTGCGTCACCGGCTACGGCGAGGGGCTCGTACGGGCCGCGCTGCGTCTCGACGACGGCGAGATCGAGACGATGGCCCACTACCGGGCCGCGGAGAAGGTCTGCCCCGGCGTGACGAGCGTCATCGACATCGGCGGCCAGGACATGAAGTACCTGCGGATCCGCAACGGGGTCGTCGACTCGATCGCGGTCAACGAGGCATGCTCGTCGGGCTGCGGCTCGTTCCTGCAGACGTTCGCCGCCTCGATGGGCACCGACGTCCAGGCGTTTGCCGGCACCGCGGTGGAGTCCGACTCGCCGGTCGACCTCGGCACCCGCTGCACGGTGTTCATGAACAGCTCGGTCAAGCAGGCGCAGCGCGAGGGCGCGAGCGTCGGAGACATCGCCGCGGGCCTGTCGTACTCGGTCGTCCGGAACGCCCTGTACAAGGTCATCAAGCTCAAGGACGCCTCGCAGCTCGGCGACAAGGTCGTCGTCCAGGGCGGCACGTTCCTCAACGACGCCGTGCTGCGCGCGTTCGAGCTGCAGACCGGGGCCCAGGTCACGCGACCCGACATCGCCGGCCTCATGGGTGCGTACGGCGCGGCCCTCACCGCACAGCGCAACTGGCAGGTCGGCGAGAAGTCGCAGGCGCTGGCGCTCGAGGAGCTGGACGACTTCAGCCTGGACACGAAGCTCGACACCTGCCGGCTGTGCCAGAACCACTGCGGGCTGACGATCTCCCACTTCGGCGACGGCACGCGGCATGTCTCCGGCAACCGCTGCGAGCGTGGCGCGAGCACCGAGAAGGTACCGCCCAAGTCGGAGCTGCCGAACCTGTTCGACTACAAGTACAAGCGGCTGTTCGGCTACCGCCGTCTGACCGACGCACAGGCCACGCGCGGCGACATCGGCATCCCGCGGGTGCTCAACATGTACGAGAACTACCCGCTCTGGTTCACGATCCTCACGAAGCTCGGTTTCCGCGTGATCCCATCCGGCCGCTCGAGCCACGAGGTCTTCGAGCAGGGCATGGAGTCCATCCCCAGCGAGAACGTCTGCTACCCCGCGAAGCTCGCGCACGGTCACATCGAGCACCTGCTCGACAAGGGCATTCGTACGATCTTCTACCCCTGCGTGCCGCTGGAGGCCAAGGAGACCGTCGGCGCCGACAACCACTTCAACTGCCCGGTCGTCGCGTTCTACCCGCAAGTGCTCGAGCGGAACCTGCCGCGCTTGCAGGACCCGTCCGTACGGTTCATGTCGCCGATGCTCAACCTCAACGACCCCGAGAAGCTCACCAAGCGCCTCGTCGACGTGTTCGCCGACTGGGACATCCCGTTCGACGAGGTGACGGCCGCCGTACAGGCCGGCTTCGCCGAGGACGCACAGGTGAAGGCGGACGTACGTGCCGAGGGCCGCCGCGCCCTCGCGTACATGTCGGAGCACGACATCAAGGGCATCGTGCTGGCGGGCCGCCCGTACCACGTCGACCCCGAGGTCCACCACGGCATCCCGAGCCTGATCACCGGCCTCGGCATGGCGGTACTGACCGAGGACTCGATCATGGAGCCCGGCGAGTCGGTGCTCGAACGGCCCATCCGGGTGCGCGACCAGTGGGCGTACCACACCCGCTTGTACGAGAGCGCCGCGATCGTGTCCCGTACGCCCGAGCTCCACCTCGTACAGCTCAACTCTTTCGGGTGCGGCGTCGACGCGATCACCACCGACCAGGTGGCCGAGATCCTCGAGCGCGCCGACGACATGTACACGCTGCTGAAGATCGACGAGGTCTCGAACCTCGGCGCGGCCACGATCCGGCTCCGGTCGATGAAGGCCGCCGCGGCCGAGCGTCGCGGCTCGGCGACCGTCAGCACGTACGGCCCGTTGATGGAGCGCCGGCTGTTCGACGAGAACGCGCGGGACACGCACACCGTGTACGCGCCGCAGATGGCGCCGATGCACTTCCGGCTGGTCATCCCCGTGCTGCGCAAGATCGGCCTCAACGTCAAGCTGCTCGAGCACGCGAGCCAGGCTGACATCGAGGTGGGCCTCAAGTACGTCAACAACGACGCCTGCTTCCCGGCGATCATGGTGGTCGGCCAGCTGGTCAACAAGATCAGGTCGGGCGAGGCGGACCCTGACCGTACGTCGGTGGCGATCACCCAGACCGGCGGCATGTGCCGGGCGACGAACTACGTGGCGCTGCTCCGCAAGGCGCTGGCCGATGCCGGCTACCCGCAGGTGCCGGTGCTGGCGATCAGTGTTCAGGGGCTCGAGAAGAACCCCGGGTTCAAGATGACGCCTTCGCTCATCCACCCCGCGCTCCAGGCGCTGGTGCTCGGTGACCTGTTGCAGACGGTCGTGCTGCGCACGCGCCCGTACGAGGCGGTGCCGGGCAGCGCCAAGGACATGTACGACAAGTGGGACATCATCTGCCAGGAGTTCCTGCAGTACTCGGGCTACAGCGCGACGCTCGGCCGCAGCATCGGGTACCTGAGCCTCATCAAGAAGATCGTCCGCGATTTCGACAAGCTGCCGCTGCGCGACATCGATCGCAAGCCACGCGTCGGCATCGTCGGCGAGATCCTCGTGAAGTTCCACCCGGACGCCAACAACCATGTCGTCGACGTCGTGGAAGCCGAGGGCTGCGAGGCCGTACTGCCCGGAATGCTGCAGTTCTTCCTCATGCCGCTGTACTCGGCGCAGTTCCAGTACGACGTCATGGGCATCGGCAAGACGTCGCACCACGTGAAGAACTTCGCGACGTGGCTCATCGAGAAGTACCAGGCGCCTGTCGCCGCGGCGCTCAAGAAGACCGGCAAGTTCGACGTACCGCCGAGGATGAAGGACCTGGCCAAGAAGGCCGACGGGATCATCTCGATCGGTACGAGGGCGGGCGAGGGCTGGTTGCTCACCGCCGAGATGGTCGAGCTGATCGAGCTCGGTGCGCCCAACATCGTGTGCGCCCAGCCGTTCGCGTGCCTGCCCAACCACGTTGTCGGCAAGGGCATGTTCGCCGAGCTGCGCCGCCGCCACCCCGACGCCAACGTCGTCTCGGTCGACTACGACCCGGGCGCGTCCGAGACCAACCAGCTCAACCGCATCAAGCTCATGGTCGCCACGGCCCACAAGCGCCATGCGCGCATGGCCCAGGACGCGTTCGTACTCGACGCCCAGGACGCGGCCGGCGCCCCGCTGTCCCCGGCAGACGTCTGGGAGACCTCAAGCCGCTGAGGCGTGCTCCCTGCCGGTCCGTCGGCCTTTCGAGAAGGCGGCACTGGTACGTCCTCGAACATGCTCCCCAACCCA
>JADGPB010000301.1 GCA_017882655.1 Propionibacteriales bacterium | reverse complement strand
CGGAGTCGCCGTTTCCGCTTTGCCGCCCCGTTCATGGCGGTCGCAATGCTCGTGTCCCTGCTGCCCGCCGCCGCCAGCGCGGCGCCGCCGGCGACCGCGATCAGCTTCACGATCCTCCACACGAACGACGTCCACGGCCAGCTCGAAGCGTCGGGAAGCAACCCGGGAATGGCCCGTGTTGCCGCGGTGATCAACGGGGTTCGCGCGTCCGTCGGCGCGGCGAACACGCTGCTCGTCGACGCCGGCGACGAGATGCAGGGGTCGTTGCTGTCCAACCTGCAGAAGGGCAAGCCCACGATCGCGACATTCAACGCGATGGGCTATAGCGTCGCCACGTTCGGGAATCATGAGTTCGACTGGGGCCAGCCGAACCTGGTCGAGCGGACGACCCAGGCGACCTACCCGTTCGTGACGGCCAACATCGTCTCGGGCGCGTGCGACGCCGCCAACTGGACGACCCCGTCCTTCGCCAAGCCGTACGTGATCCAGACGGTCGGGACGGCGCCGAACCAGGTCAAGGTGGCCTTCATCGGCGTCACGACCACCGAGACGCCGACGATCACGATCGCCTCGTCCACGGCGGGCCTCTGCTTCAAGGACCCGGCCGACTCGATCCTGCACTACTACGACACCCTGAAGGCGAACGCGGACGTCATCGTCGTGCTCAGCCACCTCGGCTACAACGATGGCGGCTACGGCTACGGCATCCCGGTCTACGGCGACAAGACGCTCGCCCAGAAGCTCATCGACGCCAAGAAGCCGGTCCCGCTCATCATCGGCGGGCACACGCACACGGACCTGAGCCCGCTGACCGGAACGCCATTGCCGACGACCCTCCCGGCCACCTACGCGAAGGTGGGCGACACCTCGGTCGTGCAGGCGTACTACAACGGGCGCCGGGTCGGGGACGCGTCGCTCACGTTCGATTCGGCGACCAAGGCAGTGACAGTCGACTGGAAGAGCCTGGTGGTCGATCCCGCCGGCACCAAGGACGCCGCGATCGACACGCTCATCTCGGGCTACGCCAGCGATTCGAGCTACCAGAGCCTGGTCAACACACCGATCGGCTATAGCGCGGTCGACCTCGGGCGCAACCAGGTCACCGTCGGGACGTCCTCGTCGACCAAGGGCGACAACATGATGGGGACGTTCATCGACGATGCGATCTACAACTACCTGAACACCGACGCTGACAAGAAGAACGATATCGATGTCTTCTTGAACAATGCCGGCGGAATCCGAACCGACTGGTGCTACAACGGGACCGCCTGGGTTAACACCGGGTGCGTCGGCGGCACGCACGCACCGGCGCTCCTCACCTACGGGAACATGTTCACGGTCCTGCCCTTCGGCAATGCGACAGTGGTCGGGGACATGACCGGGGCCCAGATCCTGCAGGTGCTCAACCAGGCGCCGCTCGTCGGCAACGGCGTGATCCAGCCCGCGGGTCTCAAGTTCAGCTACTACGCGTACCGCGACGCGAACCCCGGTCCGCAGCCGTACGCATGGGGAGCCTTCGACTACTGCATCGTCAACAAGAAGACGAAGGCCTGCGACCCGATCGACCTGAACAAGACCTACCGCGTCGGCACGAACGAGTTCCTCGCCCCCGCGGGCGGCGATGGCTACGCCGGCTTCAAGTACATGACCAACGTCACGTACTGGGGCGACATGCTCAACGCCGTCGACGCCTACGTGACCGCCCACTACGGGACGGCCGCGACCGCGTACAAGGGACCCACCGGTAACGGGAAGCTCGACGGACGAATCGTCCGCGATGGGACCGACGCGCCCGACAGTGGCTCGATCGTCCCGATCACGATCCTCCACAACAACGATTCCCATGGCAACCTTGCCAAGGGCTCCTTTGCGGGGATGACGCAGCTGGCCACGCTGATCCAACAGGAGCGGCTCCACAACCCGACGCGGACGCTGCTGCTCGATGGCGGTGACGCCATCCAGGGCGATGCGATGATGGCCTACTTCAAGTCGTCCTACAGCGGCTTCGCAAGCGATGGGACTCCGCTCCCAGACGCGCTCAAGACCAACCCGATGATTGCGGTCATGAACGCGCTCCACTACGACGCCATGACCCTCGGCAATCACGAGTTCAACTACGGCAGCTCCGTCTTCCAGGGCATCCTCAAGCAGGCGAAGTTCCCGCTGCTGGGAGCCAACGTCACGGACACGGGCGCCTACGGCCTGTCGAAGGTCGACACGGGGGGCGTGAAGCCCTACATCGAGAAGACCCTGGGCGGGATCAAGGTCGCGGTCCTTGGCATCACCAACCACCGCGTCCCGAACTACGAGCTGCCGAGCAACATCCTCGGGCTCAAGTTCTCGAACCCGATCGCGAGCGCCAAGTCGATCACGCCGGCACTCGACGCAAGGGATGACGTGGTCATCGCCCTGACGCACATCGGGTTCACCACGAACCCGAAGAGCGTCGAAGTCGACAGCAATGTCGACACGGCCTTCGCGGCCGCCGTGCCCGGCGTGGACGCCATCATCGGGAGCCACAGCCACACGAACCCGGCGAATCCCGAGGCGCCCTACAAGTTCCTGCCCACGATCGTCTCCGGTCCCGGCAACGAGCCGGTCATCATCAACCAGGCCTATCGCTATAACAACACGCTCGGCGAGGTCGTCCTCGGAGTCCTCCCGAAGATGCAGCTCACGATCGCCGACGTGAACAGCCTCTACGCGAGCAAGGCGATCCGCAACGCCGGCGTCCGGAACGCCCTGCTCAGTAAGCTCACGGCCGCCCGGTCAGCCTTCGACAAGGGGAAGACGACGCCGGCCCTCAACGAGCTCAAGGCCTTCATCAACAGCGTGAAGGCGCAGCCCACCAAGGTGATGAGCGCCGCTGCGAAGGCCCGCCTCATCGCTGACGCGAACTGGCTGATCGCCCACAAGGGCAACAGCGCCGTGGTCGCCCAGGCGGGTCAGTACCTCTCCGTAACCGCGACGACCCCCGAGGACCCGGCGATCAAGGCGATCGTCGACCCGTATGTCACCCAGCTCGCGACCTACACGAGCACCGTCCTCGGGCAGACCACGGTCCCGGTCGACACGACCAACGCCTACGTTGCCGAGACCAATGCGGCGAACCTCCAGGCGGACGCCGCGGTCGCGGAGCTCGCCAGCCACGGCATCACCGACGTCGACGTGCACCTGTCGGGCGCCATGACCCAGTCCAACCCCAAGATCCTCTTCCCGACGGCGACCGCCGCAAGCCCCGTCACGCTCAAGGTGAGCGACATGTTCACCCTGATGCCGTACGAGAACTCGCTCGTCGTCCTCAAGATGAACGGGCCGCAGATCAAGGCTGTGCTCGAGCGCGGCTACCGGAACTACTACTACTACAAGTACGTGCCCGACTTCGGTGGCTACTCGTACTACACCACCTGCATGCTCGACACGAACAAGGTGGGCCAGATCACCTACGACCAGAAGGCGGCCGGCGCGACCGTGCCACCGCTTCCGGACGGCACGAATGTCGTCTCGTTCTCGATCAACGGGACCAAGGTCGATTTCGCAAACGCCACCAAGTTCTACAACGTGTCGACGGTCAACTACCTGGCCGCCGGCTCGTGCAACTTCAACAACGGCGGCGTGAGCATCTGGCCACTCAAGCAGATCGTCCACGACACCCAGTACTACGTCCGTGACGCGGTCATTGACTACGTCACCGCCCAGAAGATCGTGTCGCCCAAGATCGAGGGCCGCGTCGTCTTCAACTGACGCGACGCGCGACTCGGGCCGCCGACGAGGCTGACCCGGTCGCTCGACCAGCCGCCCTGCGAGCCCGCCGGCCTGTCCGGCGGGCTCCCTGCTTTCGTTCGCCTCGAGGCGCTCACAGGCGCCTGAGGGTAGCCCGGGGCTCCCTGCGTTCGTTTGCCGCGCGCTCTGCCCGGGCCAGCGAGGACCCCTTGGGTGTTCGCCTCCGCGGGAAGGGTCACGGCCGGCCCAGATCCCGGCCTGCCCAGCCTCTCCGGCCGGTCTCGATCGTGACCGGTACTAATGGGGCATGGTTGCCCGGACCGTGCCTGCATCATGCTCCCGTTGGGGGCACGCAGCCGCGAGGGGGACCATGCGCGTCGAGTTCATCG
>JADGPB010000300.1 GCA_017882655.1 Propionibacteriales bacterium | reverse complement strand
ACGGCCACGTTGAGCGTCTCGAGGCGCTCGAGCGTCGCGCCCACGTCGAGGATCGACTTCACTCCGGCGGACACCATGACGACCGGGATCTGCGAGAGGGCGACGAGGTCGGCGGACTCGTCGTACGTCTGGGACGCGCCGCGATGTACACCGCCGAGTCCGCCGGTCGGGAACACGTTGATGCCGGCTCGATGCGCGAGGAACGCCGTCGCCGCCACCGTCGTACCGCCGCTCGCACCCCGCGCCATCGCCACCGGAAGATCTCGGATCGAGCACTTGATCGCGGCATCGTCGAGGCTCAGCTCGCGCAGCTCGTCGGTGCTCAGTCCGACGGTGACGCGCCCATGCAGGACGCCCACGGTCGCCGGGGTCACACCCTGTGCGCGAAGCACATCCTCCGCCGCCACCGCCACGTCGAGGTTCCGCGGCCGCGGCAACCCGTGGGTGATGATCGTCGACTCCAGAGCCACGACGGGCCGGCTCGCAGCGAGCGCCGCAGCGACCTCGTCAGACACGTACGAATCCATGCTCCACGTCCTTCCTGGAGCATCCTTCCACGGGGCCGTCGGTTCATCATGTCAAGTGGACTCCGACGTCACAGGCAAACTTTGCCTGTGACGTCGGAATCCCACTCAACCTGATGAACCGGTGGTGTGCGCGGGGCGTTCGAGGTATCCCTAGACTCTTCACCGATGCCTGTGCCCTCGCCGTACGCCGCCGCGCTCGCCACCATCCCGGTACGGGAGGCGGTGATCGACGTGCTGGGCTCGCACACCCACTACTGGGAGTACGGCCCTCTTGACCGGCCGGTCGACATTCTCCTCATCCACGGCTTCCGCGGCGACCACCACGGGCTGGAGCCGATCGTCTCGAACCTGCCCGGGCTTCGGGTCGTGTCGCCGGACCTGCCGGGCTACGGCGCGTCGACAGCGATGCCGACGACGCACACGATCGCCACGTACGCGCAGTGGCTGCTCGGCTTCGTGGATGCGCTCGGGCTCGCCGGCATCCCGGTGCTCGGCCACTCGTTCGGCTCGATCGTCGTCTCGCACGCGATCGCCGCCGGGCTCGGGGCGCCCAAGGTTGTGCTGCTCAACCCCATCGCCGCCGACGCCACGTCGGGCCCGGACAAGGTCATGGTCCCGATCGTCAAGCTGTACTTCCGCATCGGCCGCCTGCTGCCGCTGCGGGCCGCCGACTTCTGGCTCGGCATCCCGCTGGCGACCCGGATCATGAGTGTGAAGCTCTCCAAGACCTCCGACCGGACCCTCCGGCGCTGGATCCACGAGGAGCACGGCCGGTACTTCTCGGGCTTCAGCGACCCGACCACCCTCTCCGAGGGCTACGAGGCATCGGTGTCCACGAACGTCATCGCCGTCGCCGACCGCCTCACCATGCCGACGTTGCTCGTCGTGGGTGCGCTGGACAACATCGCCCCGGTCGAGGGGCAGCGGCACCTTGCGGAGCTCCTGCCGGACGGCCAGCTCGTCATCCTCGAGGGCGTCGGCCACCTCATCCACTACGAGAAGCCGGCCGAGGCCGCTGCGGCCATCCGGCGATTCCTGGCCACGGGATGAGGATCTTCGTCGACTGCCGCTACGTACGGATCGAGCGTCACGACGGCATCAGCCGGTACAGCGCGCGGGTCGTCGAAGCCCTCGCTCGCCTTCATCCCGTGACGATGCTCATCCACGACGAGCGCCAGCTCGCGATGCTTCCGGATCTGCCTTGGGAGAAGATCGGGTCGCCGACCTCTCTGCTCGAACCCTTCGTCGCGCGTCAGGTGAACAAGCTCCACCCCGACGTCGTGTGGACGCCGATGCAGACGATGGGCGCGTTCGGGCGGCGGTACGGCTTCGTCAACACCGTCCACGACCTCATCTACTACGTGAACCGCACGCCGCCGCGTGACCTGCCGTGGATCATCCGGGTGGTCTGGCGGCTCTACCACCTCGCGTGGTGGCCCCAGCGGCTACTGCTCAACGGGGCCGACGAGGTCGTCACCGTCTCGTACACGACGGAGGCCCTGATCGCCGCGCATCACCTCACGAGACGCCCGGTGTCGGTGGTGAGCAACGCCGCGGACCCGCCCGTCGGCGTCCAGCAGCGCACGGAGCCGGCCGAACGCAGCCTCGTCTACATGGGCTCGTACATGCCGTACAAGAACGTCGAGACCCTCGCCGTCGCCATGCACGAGCTGCCCGGCTACACGCTTCACCTCCTGAGCAGGGCTTCCGAGGAGGTACGGGATCGGCTGGAGGCCCTCGCCCCCGCGGGCTCGCTGCTGTTCCACGGCGGGGTTAGTGACGAGGAGTACGCGTCCCTGCTCGACTCGGCCACGGCCCTCGTCAACGCCTCGCGCAACGAGGGCTTCGGCATCCCGCTGGTCGAGTCGATGTCCCGCGGCACGCCGGTGATCGTCAGCGACATCCCGGTCTTCCGCGAGGTCGGCGAGGACGCTGCGCTGTACTTCGGTCCCGACGACCCGTCCACGTTCGCCGCCCAGGTGCGGGCGCTGGAAGCTCCGGGGGAGTGGGCCGCCCGATCGACGGCGTCCCGCGACCGCGCCGCCCACTACTCGTGGGACGCCTCAGCCGTCGCTCTCCTCGAGGTACTGACGCGAGTCGCCGACGCCCGCGGCGCCGGCTGACCTGCCGAGGTCGCTCTGCGCCGTACTCCCGCTCCCGGTGGCCCGTCGCCGAAAACCCTTGACGGTTGGCACGCCCCGGGCACGCACCTCGCGGCGTTGCCGAAGCTCGTCAGACACTAGCCAGGGGCTCTCTGAGAGACCCACAGACAATTCTTCGCCGGGCTGCTGCAACCAGTTGCTCACCTCGGACGTTCTCTCGGTGTAACCCTGGAATTGCGCGGAGTGGGAGCGGTCATGAAGCGGGAACTGGTCGAGGGATTCTCGGATTTCGAACGACGCCGGGTTGAGGAGCTGCTGGCTCGTGCGCCGAGGTTGTCGGAGCGCTGGCCCGCTCTCTATCCCGTGTCCGTGTGGGTGCATCGTGCCCGTCGTCGCCTCCAGTGGTGGCTTCACCCCAGCCGTTGGGCCACGAACCGCGCGGGTGGGTCCCTTCCCGTGCGCATCATTCAGCACTCGTCGTTGCTGCGGCGCCAGCTCGGCGCCGACGAGGTCGACCTGCAGGACAACAAGATCGTCAACCTCCGTCTCGCCAGCGCCAACGTCGACGGCCTCCTCATCCGGCCGGGCGAGACGTTCTCGTTCAACCGCACGGTCGGGAACTGCACGGCGCGCAAGGGGTACGTGACGGGGATGCGGCTGCGCAACGGCGAGGCGATCTCAGGCGTCGGCGGCGGACTCTGCCAGCTCGGCAACCTCATCCACTGGCTTGCTCTGCACAGCGACCTCACCGTCGTCGAGCGCTCCGAGCACTCGTTCGACCCCTTCCCCGACAAGGGACGCGTCCTGCCGTGGGGCACCGGCGTGAGCATCGTCTACAACTACGTCGACCTCGTGCTCCGCAACGACACCGACACCACGTTCCGGCTCTCGGTGACCGTCGGCGACAAGTACCTCGAGGGCGAGCTCCGCGCTGACCGTCCGCAACCCCGCAGCTACAAGGTGTACGCGGCAAGCGAGCGCTTCTTCCACGCACACGGCGAGTACTTCCGCACCAACCAGCTCCGCCGCCGGGTCATCGACAAGGCGACCGGCAACCAGATCGGCGACGAGCTCGTACGCGAGAACTGCGCCCTCGTGAAGTACCTCCCGACAGATGTCGACATCATCGAGTTGGCCGCCTAACAGCACCGCCCCGATCGCAAACGGAGGGCCGGCGACCCCTACCCGGCCTGGTTCCACGCCTCCACGAGGTACTGGATCGCCTCTGTGCGTCGCGTCCGTGATCTCCACGTAGTCCAGCCCACGGTGCCCGAGAACGTCACCTCGTCAGCGCAGACGGGCGTCCAGCTCGGCGATGCGGCCGACGAGGAGGTCGATGAAGGCCGGGACGTCGACGTCGAGCGCGACGTGGGTGTTGGGGGCGTGCTTCCAGACTCCCTTGAGATCGGCGACGGTCATGCCGCGGGTGAGCGTTCCGGCCGTCTCCACACCGACCCAGCAGTTCTGGGTCGTGATCAGCTCGGGCTTCACGACC
>JADGPB010000299.1 GCA_017882655.1 Propionibacteriales bacterium | reverse complement strand
CGCTCTTCATCCCGAGCCCCTCAGTGGGCGTGTGGTACCTCGGGCCGATCCCGATCCGCGCCTACGCGTTGAGCATCATCGCCGGGATCGTGCTCGGCTGGTGGATCACGGGTCGACGCTGGCGTGCTCGCGGTGGGACGCAGGAGACGCTCGACGGGATCCTCACCTGGGCGGTCCTGGCCGGCATCGTGGGAGCCCGGATCTACCACATCATCACCGACGCCGAGCTGTACTTCGGACCTGGCCGCACGTGGTACCGGATGTTCTACATCTGGGAGGGCGGCCTCGGGATCTGGGGCGCTGTGGCCGGCGGGGCGCTCGTGGCATGGTGGCGCTGTCGCAAGGCCCACGTCGGCTTCGCGGCGCTGGCCGACGTGGTCGTCCCAGGCCTGCTCGTCGCACAGGCCGTCGGACGTATCGGCAACTACTTCAACCAGGAGCTGTACGGGGGGCCGACCACCCTGCCGTGGGGTCTCGAGATCGACGCGGCGCATCGCCTCGCCGGCTACGAGCAGTACGCCACGTACCACCCGACGTTCCTGTACGAGCTGCTGTGGTGCCTGTTGGGAGCCGCCTTGCTGGTCCTTGTGGAGCGCGTGCTCCGGCTCGGACGCGGCAAGCTCTTCGCCGCGTACATCGTCTGGTACACACTGGGCAGGTTCTGGATCGAGGGCCTCCGCATCGACCCCGCCAACAGGTTCGGCGGGTTCCGGCTGAACTCGTACACCTCGCTCATCGTCTTCGTCGCGGGCGTCGCGCTCCTGGTGGCGCTCGTCATCACCCGGCCAGGGCTGTCACCGGTCCCGATCGAGCCGGCCAGCGAGCCGATCATCGGTGAGGCTGACGACGTGCCGGGCGCCGTGCCCGCAAGCGACGAGCGCAAGGGCGACTCCGTGACGACCCCGGACGAGGGCCCCGACAAGCTCTCTCCGTAAGAGTTGTGCGGACCATCCGGTATGCGGCAACTCCGATCCGAAGGGGTCAGGCTTAGGTAGGTTGTCCAGCGACGAAGCCACCTCGGCGCAAGCGTGCCGTGGCGTCGTGTCCGAGCCGGTTCAGCCGGCCCGCTTCGAAGGGAGACCCATGGTCTACGAGCCGCTCGCCCGGCCGACCGCACAGGGCCTGTACGACCCGGCGTACGAACACGACGCGTGTGGCGTCGGCTTCGTCGCACGCCTCGACGGTGTCGCCAGTCATGACATCGTGGAGAAGGGTCTCGAGGTGCTCCGGAACCTCGACCATCGTGGCGCGACCGGGGCCGACACGGCCGCCGGTGACGGCGCCGGGATCCTGGTCCAGGTGCCCGACGCGTTCCTGCGCAAGGTCATCGTTGCGGAGCTGCCCGCCAAGGGGTCGTACGCGGTGGGTATCGCCTTTCTGCCGACAGAGTCGCGGGCCCGTGAGGCTCTCAAGGCGGCCCTCACACACATCGCGGTCCAGGAGGGACTCCGCGTCCTCGCGTGGCGGTCCGTACCGACCGACACCAGCACCCTGAGCCCCATCTCGCTCGACGTGATGCCTCACATGGAGATGCTCCTCGTCGACTCCTATGACGGCTTCTCCGGGCTTGATCTCGAGCGTCTTGCGTACGTGCTCCGGCGCCGCGCCCAGCACGAGCAGAAGGTGTACTTCGCGTCCCTGTCGTGTCGGACCATCGTGTACAAGGGCATGCTCACCACGGCTCAGCTCGAGGTTGTGTACCCCGAGCTCCACGACCCGGATCTCACCAGCGCGCTCGCGCTCGTGCACTCCCGGTTCTCGACCAACACGTTCCCGGCGTGGGAGCTCGCCCATCCGTACCGCCTGATCGCCCACAACGGTGAGATCAACACCGTCAAAGGCAACCGGAACTGGATGCGCGCTCGCGAGACCCTGCTCTCCTCGGAGCTCATCCCCGGCGACCTGGACAGGCTGTTCCCGATCTGTTCGCCGGAGGGATCCGACTCGGCCTCGTTCGACGAGGTGCTCGAGCTGCTCCACCTCGGCGGCCGCAGCCTGCCGCACGCGGTGCTCATGATGATCCCTGAGGCCTGGCAGCAGAACGCCGAGATGGATACGTCACGGCGCGCGTTCTACGAGTTCCACTCGTCGCTCATGGAGCCCTGGGACGGACCGGCCGCCGTGACCTTCACCGACGGCACGACGATCGGCGCGACGCTCGACCGGAACGGTCTGCGTCCGGCGCGCTACTGGGTGACGACCGACGGCCTGGTGATCTTCGCCTCCGAAGCCGGCGTCCTCGAGATCCCGCAGGACATGGTGCAGAGCAAGGGTCGTCTGCGCCCGGGCCGGATCTTCCTCGTCGACCTGGACAAGCACCGGGTCATCGACGACGAGGAGGTCAAGGCTGAGCTCGCGAGCGCCCAGCCGTACGCGGAGTGGGTCTCGGCCGGCCACATCAACCTCACCGACCTCCCTGAGCGTCAGCACATCGTCCACAGCCACTCGTCCGTGACGCGTCGCCAGCAGATCTTCGGCTACAACCATGAGGAGCTGCGGATCATCGTCGCGCCGATGGCGAACACCGGTGCGGAACCCATCGGGTCGATGGGCAACGACACGCCGCTGGCCGTCCTGAGCGAGAACCCGCGCACGCTGTTCGACTACTTCAGCCAGCTGTTCGCCCAGGTCACGAACCCGCCGCTCGACGCGATCCGCGAGGAGCTCGTGACGAGCCTGTCGAGCTCGATCGGACCGGAGAGGAACCTGCTCGACCCGGGGCCTGACAGCTGCCGGCAGATCGTGATCGACTTCCCGATCCTCGACTCCGACGAGCTCGCCAAGCTGGTACGGATCAACCGTTCCGGCGAGACGCCGGGCTACGCGGCGAAGGTGATCCACGGGCTGTACAAGCTCGACGAAGGGTCCGAGGGCCTCAAGGCCCGCCTCGAGGCGCTGTGCGCGGAGGTCGACGCGGCGATCGAGGAGGGCGCGCAGATCATCGTGCTCAGCGACCGGAACTCGACCGGCGAGCTCGCGCCGATCCCGTCGCTGCTGCTCACGTCTGCCGTCCACCACCACCTCGTACGCCGCAAGACCCGCACGAAGGTCGGGCTGGTCGTCGAGGCAGGCGATGTACGCGAGGTGCACCACGCCGCGCTGCTCATCGGCTACGGCGCGGCCGCCATCAACCCGTACCTCGTGTTCGAGTCCGCGGAGGACCTCGCGCGCAACGAGCTGTACGTGACGGTCGACCCTGACAAGGCGATCTACAACGTCCGCAAGGCGCTCGGCAAGGGCGTGCTCAAGGTCATGAGCAAGATGGGCGTCTCCACGATCGCCTCCTACACCGGTGCGCAGATCTTCGAGGCGACCGGTCTGGCCAAGGACCTCGTCGACGCGTACTTCGAGGGCACCACGAGCCGTCTCGAAGGGATCGGCCTGGAGCAGATCCACGAGATGATCCTGCGCCGTCACCTGCGTGGCTACCCGGCCGACGGGATCCCGTTGGCCCACCGGACGCTGCCGGTCGGCGGCGAGTACCAGTGGCGCCGAGAGGGTGAGGAGCACCTGTTCGACCCCGAGACGGTGTTCCGGCTGCAGCATGCGACACGTACGGGCCGCTACGACGTGTTCAAGCAGTACACGGGGCTGGTCAACGACAACTCGCACCGGCTCATGACGCTGCGCTCTCTGCTCGACCTAAAGCCGGCGGAGACTCCGGTGCCTCTCGATGAGGTGGAGTCGGTGAGCTCGATCGTGAAGCGGTTCTCGACCGGCGCCATGTCGTACGGCTCGATCAGCCAGGAAGCCCACGAGACGCTGGCGATCGCCATGAACCGGCTCGGCGCGAAGTCGAACACCGGCGAGGGCGGCGAGGACGCGGACCGTCTGTACGACCTTTCGCGCCGTTCGGCCGTCAAGCAGGTCGCCTCCGGCAGGTTCGGTGTGACCAGCGACTACCTGTCGAACGCCACGGACATCCAGATCAAGATGGCCCAGGGCGCCAAGCCTGGTGAGGGTGGTCAGCTCCCGGGCGCCAAGGTCTACCCGTGGGTCGCCAAGACGCGTCACTCGACTCCCGGCGTCGGCCTCATCTCGCCGCCGCCGCACCACGACATCTACTCGATCGAGGATCTCAAGCAGCTCATCCACGACCTCAAGTGCGCCAACCCGGCCGCACGGATCCACGTCAAGCTCGTG
>JADGPB010000298.1 GCA_017882655.1 Propionibacteriales bacterium | reverse complement strand
TCGAGCCTCGGGAACTGCCAGCCGTTCTCGATGGCGAGGTCTCCGAGGTAGCGCTCGACGCCGTGGATGGAGATGGCCTGATCGAGGTCGGAGCGGTTGCATCCGTTCTCGCACGGGTGGTAGCAGACACGACCGTGGATCGCGGGGAACGGGTTGTCCATGACGAGCTGGCGCCAGGCCAGCTCCTCCTGACCGGCCTTGACCAGTCGGAGCCATTCCTGGATGTTCTCGCCGGCGGGGCAGGCGTTGTTGCACGGCGGGAGCAGATCCACGTACACCGGCATGCGCGAACGAACTGGCCCGACCCGGCCAGTTCCCTGCGACAAGTCGGGACGTTGGGTGATGTCTCGCTGGTCAGCCACAGTGCTCCCGGGTGTTGAAATTCAAACCTTCTGAAAGGCTAACGCCCGCAGGGCGGCGTGCTGCGGGCGGGGTGGGGGTTGACTAAGATACCCCCGGGGGGATAGGGATCAGCTGGTTCGGTACATGCGGAACAGTGGTGCGTCGTACCAGACCGGGCCGCAGCTGTACGTGATGCCGTCGCCGACGAAGCCGTGCCGCTCGTAGTAGCGCCAGCCGCGGGCGTTGCCTCCGATGATCCAGAGGTACGCCGGCATGCGGCCGGGCAGGGCGAGGTCCATGAAGGCGTCGGCCAGGCCCGTGCCTCGGGCGGACGGCCGGAGGTAGAGGTGGTTGAGCTGCTGGGTCACCCCCGGTATCGGGACGACCTCGTTGACGGACTCCCAGTCCTGCGGCGTCGACCGGCTGACGCAGATCCCGGAGATCTCGTCGTCCGCGAAGGCCATCCAGGTGCGGTCCTGGGGTTCGTCGCCGCGTGCTTCGGCGGCGAGGTTGGTCGCGAAGGCCAGCTCCCGTTCGGGCGCGAGCCCGTCCGCCTCCGCGAGGCGCTCCTCGGACCAGATCGGCGGCATCACGTCCGGGTACGAGCCGGCGACCATCTCGGCGTCCGCTCGGCAGAATGCCAGCGCGTCGGACGGTTGCGCGCGCCGAATCACGTACGGCCCGACGCGGTGCACGGCCTCGGGCGCGTCGAAGAGGCTCATACCTCGAGCTGCTCGAGGGCCACCTCGAGACGCTCCAGCTTGCCGGTCAGCTCGCCCTTGCGTTCGCCGAAGATGTCGGCCTTGAGCACGAGGCTGACCCGCGGCCCGTACCTCGCGATCTCGTCGACGGCCTGCTTCACGACCGACATGCAGTCGTCCCACGTGCCCTCGATGGTCGTGAACATGGCGTCGGTGTGGTTGGGCAACCCCGAGTCGCGCACGATACGTACGGCCGCAGCGACCGCCTCGTGCACGTACCCCTCATCTGAGCCGGCTGTACTGACGGAGAAGGCGACGAGCATGTGTCTAGTCTGGCCGTCTTCAGGCCCGACGTCACACCGCTTGTGTGACGTCACACCGTCTGTAGCCGATGTGACGTCGAAATGGCGGTGTGACGTCGTCATGCCGACCGGGCGACGAGCGACCCCGCAGTCCAGCGGAGAAATGTCGAATCCGCACACGGATCGCCGGCATTGCCTGGGAGGATGAACACCGAGGGCGAGGAGGTTTCATGAGACCTGGTGTTGTGTCGCTGATCCTCGCGGTCATGGCCCTCAGCGCCACAGGGTGCGGCGCGGCGCCGCCGGTCTCCGACGGTGGATCGCTGCTCCCCGTGGGCAGCAGTACGTCCACGTGCCCGCCCACCATCGATCGCGATGGCCCTCTCGGGTTTAGCGCCACGACTGGACGCAGCCTGGTTGACCCCTCGACCACGCAGGTCCTGGTCTGCCGCTATGCCTCAACCGTCGGCCAGGTCGAGGTCTGGCAACTGCAGGCCCAAGGAGTCTTGGCTGGTGGGCGCCGGACCACCCTGGTGACGCAGGTGAACGCGGCGCCCGCGGCCAACCTCCTGATGAGGGGGTGCCCGATCTCCGCGCGCGGGGAGCTGTGGTTCTTCGAGACCGGTGAGACCGTCACGGCTCAGCTCCGAGTCCAGCTCGAAGGCTGCCCTTCCGCCAGCGATGGCACCCGTACCGTCTCCTGGGGCAACGGCGACCCCTTGACCCGCTGACGCGTCTGCCTCAGCGACCCAAACCCGGATCACGCCCGGTTCATCATGTTAACCAGGCGAATAGGAGGTTCTCATGGCCAATCCGCCATGAGAACCTCCTATTCGCCTGGTTAACGTGATGAACCGGAGACAAGAGGAGGCTGGCCCTCAACCAGCCGCGTCAGCGGAGCTGGCCGCGCTCCTTGAGGTCGGCTACGAGGCTCGCGTACATCCCCTCGTCGATCCGGTACTTCGCCCTGTAGATGAGGTATCCGACGATGATCAGGATCGGCGGGATGATCAACATCGCGATCTTGATGATCAGCAGTCCGCCGGGGGTGACGTCGTCCGGGGTCACGGCCCGGTTCACGCCGGAGATGATGACCGCGACGCTGACGACCTGAGTCGCCAGCGCGGCACCGACCTTGTTGATGAACGGCTGGAGCGCGAACGTGACGGCAACGTTGCGGCGCCCGAGCTTCCACTGGCCGTACTCGATGGTGTCGGTGAGGAAGACGAGCATCAGCAGGGTCACCCACGACTGGCCGAGGAACAGCAGCAGGCCGGCGAGCCCGATGAAGATCATGTTCATGGGGCTGAAGAAGAAGACCGCGTAGCCGGCGAGGATCAACGCGGTGGCCAGCGTGTACAGGGTCCTGCGCTTCATGCGCTTCGAGACGATCGGGAACGTCGCGTACCCGATCAGCTGCGCGACGCCGAGGACGGCCGCGAACGGCGAGTACATGTTCTCGTTGCGGTAGACGTACTTGAAGAAGTAGACGCCGAACGTCGTCGTCGTCACGTAGCCGGTCATGAACAGCACCATCGCGATCGCCGTCCACAGCAGCTGGTCGTTGTGGAACACGACGCCGGCGATCTCCTTCAGGGTGGTGCGCTCCTGGGGAACGGCGATGTTCGGTTCGCGCACCCCGAACAGGGTCACCGACTGCCCGAGCAGCATGACGACGACCACGGCGATCGTGAACATCGTCCATGCCCGTACGTCCCCGCCCAGCGCTTTCGTCACCGGGACGATCGCGACCACCACGGTGAACAGACCGATCGTTGCGAAGATCTTGGCCAGCGAGCCGAAGCTCTCCCGCTGCTTCTGGTCGAGCGTGAGAGCGGGAAGCAGCGACCAGTACGGGATGTCGTTGGCGGTCCACGACAGGCTCCACAGCAGGTAGAGCAGGGCGAAGACCGCGACGAAGGCACCCCCTGACAGGTGCAGGTTCGTGAACAGCAGCGTCGTGATGATCGCCGACGCCAGCGCACCGCCCGCGATCCACGGCTTGTAGTGCCCGAACCGGGTGCGGGTGTTGTCGACGATGGCGCCCATCACGATGTCGGCCACCGCGTCGAACAGACGGGCCGCGAGGATGAGCGCCGTGGCCCACCACAGCTGGTCGTCCGGCAGGTTGACGACCTCGGTGAGGTAGACGACCAGGAACATGCTGACCAGCGTGTAGACCATGTCGCGGCCGATGGTGCCGACCCCGAAGGCCCACTTGTTGCGCCGGTCCGAGATGGGCCGTACGACCGTGACCACGTCGTCTCCCGTTCCCCATGTCACACCGCTTATGTGACATCACACCGCCTGTAACCGGTGTGACGTCGAAATGGCGGTGTGACGTCGCCCCGAACACCCGGGACGGACGCTACCGCAGCACGATCGTCCGCGGAGGCGGATGGATGCGACGCGCGCACAGTCGAGACGCGTCAGCCCCCGGACGGCACCAGACTCCCGGCAAGCACCAACGCACCCACGAGCTCGGCGCGGGTCCCCAATGCAGCGGGAAGTACGACGCATGCCGACGCCAGCGGCATCTGGGCGAACCGGTTCACGGAGGATCGCACTCCGCCGATGAACGCAGGCCCGGAGCTGCCGAGCTCACCGCCGATGATCAGGGCGGTGGGGTTGAGGAGGTTGATCAGGTCAGCGAGCGCTCCCCCCAGAATGCGCCCGGCCTCGTTCAGGACTCGTGTCGACACCGAATCTGTGAGCGTGGCCAGGTCGACCTGCTGCTCGTCGAGCTGCGGGTGGGTGTGGAAGATCTGCTCCATGACCGACGGCACCGACACGACCGCCTCGAGGCA
>JADGPB010000021.1 GCA_017882655.1 Propionibacteriales bacterium | reverse complement strand
CACGAACGCGGGGTCACGGTGCCATCACGGTCGAAGTTGTAGGCGACGAGGCACGCCACGAGCTCGGCCACCGCGCGCCGGTCCGCCGGGTCGGCATCCGGGCCCCGCCATAGCTTCGGGTAACGGCTGACCGTGTCGAGGAGTCCGTGCACGTCATACCAGAACGTCGGCCACTTCACGGTTTTGAACTGGGCACCATGTCCGAACATGTACGGCTTCTCGTCCGGGCGGGCCGTCCAGGCCCGTAGCGCGGTGCGCGCCGCCTGGAGATCCTGCTCTGTTCGCTCGTGTTCGGGCAGTCGCGCCAGCGTTCGCAACGCTTCGAGGGTGACCTGAGGACAGAAGTCCGTCTTGCGGCCAGGCCCCCGGAAACCCGTTACCGAATGGGGTACGCACGGCCAGGCCAAGCCTTGCGTTGTATCGGCACGATCGGCTGCCATCTGCCGGATCGCCCGTGCCACCGCCGGGTGATCAGCTCGGCCGAACCGGACAAGCACCTCGGTGACGGCGTGTGTGTCACAGAGCAACGATCCCCACACGGGCGTCGAGGACGCTCGACTCGTGCCGAACGAGGTGAAACGGCCACTGCGATCTTGGTGATCGAGGAACGAGTCGAGCAGGTTCTCGACACGGACTTCATCCCCGGCCCCAACCCCCATGTCGGCCAGCAGGTTCAACAGGTTCGGGGCGAAACCAGGGCTTGAATGGCCAGAGAGACGGTTGTCGACCTGCCAATCGGGCAGCCGCTGAAAGAGTGCTTCCGTGCCCCGGTCGGCAAGCACTGCAGCATGGGCTGTGATCAGCTCGGGATCATTGACCCGTCGGTCCATGAGCTCGGCGAGCGCCACCCATCGTGCCGCAGGCTCATCGCAGACCAGCAGCCACTCGCGCGGGTCACCGCCCAGCAGGCTCGTCCAACGCTCGCGCTTCAGCTGCGTCCCCACCTCCGCAACGCTACCTTCGGTGATGGTCTACTGCCAGCACTGACGGCCTGACAACGGTCTCTGCGCTGGTTGCGGTGGTGGTCCTGGCCTTCCCTCGACATATTCGACGAGACCGGTGCAGAGGGCCTCTCCGCCTTGGTTCTGCCCGGCAACGGTCCTACGAGTGCATGGGGTGCAAGGCCTCCGGCAGCGGCGATCCCGTCATCCAGGCACGGACCATCTCGTTGAAGAGGGCCGGCTCGTTCATGTTCCAGTTGTGCTGCTGAGCGAGGCTCGGCCTTCCTTCGTGGAAGACCTCGTAGGCCTTGCCGCCGGGGATCCCAGCGGCGACGTCGGCGGTCGAGGATCGCATCGCCTCGTACTCGCCGTGTCCGCAGACCGCCAGCACCGGCGCGGTCACTCGCTCGAGGCCGGCCGGGAGACGGAAGCGCTGGTTCTCGATGATCACATGGACGAACGACTGCTCCGTGGTCTCGCGGAAGGTGCGGCGGAAGTCGTCTACGAACGTCTCGGGAACACCCGCGGCGCCCTTCATGTTCGCGCGCATCCACCATTCGCTCTTCTTGAACGGAGTGACGCTCAGGCGGAAGGTCCACGCGACGACACCGGGGGTCATCATCCATGCGCCGCGCATCGGCCGAACCAGCGAGCTGCTGACGATCGCACGCTCGACTATCTCCGGCGCGAGAGCGAGCAGCGCAACGGTGATCTGCGCGCCCTCCGACAGCCCGACCACCGTCGCCCGCCCCCCGTGCGCCCTCGTACGGATCAGCTCCGCGACCTCGGCCGCGGTGCGATCGATCGTGAACGGCGCGTCACCCGCGCTCTTGCCGTGCTCGGGAAGGTCGGGAACGAGCAGGTGGTAGTCGGGCAGACCCTCGACCTGCGGTCGCCACATCCATCCACCACCACCCCCTCCGTGGAGGAAGACGATCGTGGGCGCGTCAGCCGGACCACGCTCGTCAACGTACATCGCGATCGCGCTCCTTGAGGAAAGTCCCTCGGCATCGTAGTCCAGGCGCCGGGCGGCGATGACCAGGTCCCCAAGGAGCCGAAGGTAGGTGATGTTGCCCTCGACGACCGCCGATCCGACGGTTGCGAGCGGCGCGCGCGAGTTCCCGGAATGGCTGCAAAACGTCACTTTGGTGGCACTCGATGAAGAGCCATCGACTTCTGCCGCTGGGATGAGTGTCGCCCCCTATTCGGCCTGATCGGATGACGGCAAGACCCACAGAAGGTTCTCGGTTCCCTTAGCTCGATTGCACAGGAGGAATCGTGGGAGCGGGAAACGTTGACCCCTGCGGGACGAGCCGGACACGGTGGCTCTTGATGGGCCGAGGAGTTTCACGGGATCTGTCACGTTCCGGAATCCCCGGCACCGAGAAGTTCGTCAGGATTCGTCTCACGTCGCGGGCCAACCGACATCAGCTCAGAACCGTTTTCGGAGCTCGTGGATGCGGGCTTCGACCTGCTCGGTCGTCGCGGCGCTCAGTGAGGGGCCCCCGCAGTGACGTCGGAGGTCTGCGTGGATGTGCGAGTGGGGGACGCCGAGCACCCGTGCGTACTGCGCGACGAGGTTGTTGAGCTCCTTGCGGCGGGTCTCCAGGGCGCGAGCGAGGCTCTGCTCGCGGGGCGCGGGACCACGGTCGAGCCGGTCCCGGCGCGCGATCTGGCGTCGCTGGCGATCGCTCAGCAGCCGGGACACCTGGTCAGGCTCGAGCAGGCCAGGTAGCCCGAGGTAGTCCTGCTCGTCGGCGGACATCGGCGCGGCGTGCATCCCGTACGCCTGTGAGTCGAACATCACGTGGTCGAAGACGGCTTCTGATTCCAGCGCCTTGTACTGGTCCTCGTCGGCGTCGAGTGTCGACTGTTCCCGGTTCGCCTCGGCGAGCAGGTCCTCCTCCGGCGACCAGAGATCGTCGGAGGAGGATGGTCTGCCCAGCACGTGGTCACGCTCCCGCTCCAGCATCGCGGCGTGGGCCAGAAGCGTGGGCACGGTCGGCAGGAACACGGTTGCCAGCTCGCCGCGTCGCCGCGCCCGGACGAACCTGCCGACCGCCTGAGCGAAGAACAGGGGAGTGGCGGTCGCTGTCGCGTACACGCCGACCGCGAGCCGCGGCACGTCGACTCCTTCGGAGACCATCCGGACCGCGACCATCCACCGGGCCTCGCCATCCCGGAAGTCCTCGATGCGCCGACTCGATCCTGCGTCGTCGCTGAGGACAAGGGTCGGCTTCTCGCCGGACAGCTGGGCCAGCAGGCGCGCGTACGCCCTCGCCTGGTTCTGGTTGGTCGCGATCACCAGGCCGGCGGCGTCGGGAAGGTGCCTGCGCACCTCGTCGAGCCTGAGGTTCGCGGATCGCAGCACAGAGCTGATCCACTCGCCTCCCGGATCGAGCGCGGTGCGCCACGCCTGGGCGGTCACGTCCGCGGTCAGCGGGTCGTTGAGCGACGCCGCGATCTCGTCGCCGGCCTTCGTGCGCCACCGCATCGGTCCGCCGTACGCCATGAACACGACCGGCCGTACGACGTGGTCGCGGAGCGCCTCCGCGTACCCGTACGTGTAGTCGGGCCTGCTGCGCGGGATCCCGTCCGGCCCCGGCTCGTAGCTGACGTACGGGATCGGGTTGACGTCGGACCGGAACGGGGTGCCCGTGAGCAGCAGGCGCCGCGTGGCGGGCTCGAACGCGCTCCGTACGGCGTCTCCCCAGCTGAGCGAGTCGCCCGCGTGGTGGACCTCGTCGAGGACGACGAGCGTCTTCGAGCTCCGGCAGCGAGCCTCGATCCCGTACGAGTTCATCGCCACACCCGCGTACGTGGTGACGATCCCGTCGAACTGCCGCGAGCGCGCCTTGCGGGTGTTCCCGATGCCTGGGTCGAGGTGGATGCCGACGCGGGCCGCGGCGTCGGCCCACTGGACCTTGAGGTGCTCGGTGGGCGTCACGACGAGGATCCGCTCGATCGTGCGCCGAGCGATCAGCTCCGAGGCGACACGCAAGGCGAACGTGGTCTTGCCGGCGCCGGGGGTCGCCACAGCGAGGAAGTCCTGCTGGTCGGTCGACAAGTACGCGGCGAGCGCTTCCTGCTGCCAGGCGCGCAACGCCGAGGCGGTGCCCCAGGGAGCGCGTCCGGGGTAGGCAGGAGAGATCGACTCCTGAGCCGTGGCGACCTTCACCATGGCGCGCAGGATCGGTGGTGGGGAAGTCGCATGGGACCACGGAGGCTACCTGGCGGGGTTCGCGAACCGGCCGAGGACCCGCCGGGCCGGCGAGAATCGACGTGTCAGTTCTCGCCGAGTGAGACCACCGCGTCGGCCAGTCGTTCGGCGCTGCCCTGTGCGTACGGACCGGGCATGCCGTAGTAGCGATGCGCGTCGCAGACCTCGTAGCCGCCGAACTCGTACTCGTCGGCCGTCGGCAGGTAGCCCGAGACGCCGTCGCAGTAGCCGAGCACGATCGTGTGCTCGCCCAGGCCGTCGCGAACCCGATCGGCGACCGCGAGGAACGGCTCGCCAGGCAGTGTGGCGATGCGCAGCCCACCAACGGTGATCAGTCCGACACGTCCGAGCCAGCGGCTGGGGGTCGGCCGCTGCTCCAGCCAGTCGTCGGCCCAAGCCACCCACGCCTCGTACAGGGCGCTGCGCTCGGGGGGCAGGCTGTCCCTGAGTCGCACCCACTCCTCGCGCTCCGCGGCGACCGTCGCAGGGTCGAGCGCCGTGACGTCGAGCGGGACGGTCGTCGTCGACATGGTCGTACGTGTCGGCGCCGGGGTGGTCGCTCGCGAGAGCGCGTCGAGTGCCGCGGTGGCGACGGTCTCGCCCTTCATCACGGCTGCCGCGAAGTCGCGACCTGGTGCCGGGGCAGCGCTGAAGTCGCCCTCCGGGGAGTGCCGATCGTCGTTGACGTCACCGGCGCAACCCTGCGCGAACAGGCAGATGGACCCCGGGAGCGCCGCCTCGACCATGTCCCGGAGCGGGCCGACATAGTCGGCCGAGATGAGCGTGTTGGCGGCGCTGAGGACGACGGGGTGCATGGGGTAGGTGATGAGCGTGGCGACCGTACCGTCGGCTCCGTCGAAGGACACGACCTGTACGGGTGGGTCGATCTCGACGTCGTCGTGACGGCGGTTCCGCCCGACGCCGACGGCGCGGCGCTCCCCGTACCGAACGGTCACGGGGGTTCGCCGGTGACGCGCCGTGGTGAGCGCCTCGACGAACGCCTTCTCGACGGCGTGCAGGACGTCGGGCGCGAAGGATCCCAGCCCACCAGGCGTGAGGCACGGCCCGGAGTGGGTGTGGGTGACGGCGATGACGACGTCGAGGAGTCCGGCGGGCCGGGTGGAGCGCAGCTCGGCGCAGGTCGTCTTCCTCAGCGAGCAGCAGTCGACGACCACGATGCCGATGTCGTCGACGACGAGGGCCCGTACGGTCACCGGATCGTTGACCCCGGTGCTGGGCTCCAGGCGTGCCGCGTAGCCGGTCATCGGCGTACCTACGGGAACGTCCACGAGGACGGTCGCGGCGCCGGCGCTCAGCACATGGGGACCCCACTCGTCGGTCATGGGACCACCTCATCGCTCTTCGCCTGCGGAGGCAAGCGTGCAACCATCTGACATGCGCGACGTAGGAACGCCGGAGCAGCCGGCGATGATCTTCACCGACGCGGCGGAGTTCCGGGCATGGCTGATGGAGCACCACGCCACCGATGACAGCCTCCTGGTGGCGCTCGCCAAGAAGCACGTCCCGGAGCCCAAGCTCGACTGGCCTCGTGCCGTACGTGAGGTGCTCTGCTTCGGCTGGATCGACTCACAGGCGAGGCGCTTCGACGAGGACTACACGCTCCAGCGCTTCACGCCGCGTCGCCCTGGCAGCATCTGGTCGAACATCAACGTGGCAGCAGTCCAGGAGCTGATCGCGGAGGGCCGGATGCAGCCGGCGGGACTCGCCGCGTACGAGGCGAGACGTCACGACCGTACCGGCGTCTACTCGTTCGAGGCCGACGGTGCAGAGCTGCCGTTCGACTACCAGGCGCTCTTGGCGGCCAACCCACGCGCCGCCTCGTTCTGGGCGATGGCGACGCAGAGCTACCGCCACATCGCCACCCACTGGGTGGTGTCGGCCAAGCAGCCGGCCACCAGGGACCGGAGAATCGCCCAGCTCGTCGGCGACTGTGCGGCCGGTCAGCTGATCCCGACGCAGCGGTACGGGACGGAGCCGAGCTGGGTCGTGAAAGCCCGGGCTGCTCTGGAGTGACTCAGGACAGCCGCGCTCGCCGGCCCGCGCGGTGGAGGACGTCGAGGATCGGTCGTCCGAGAACCGCCAGGGCGACCGCGGTCCAGATCGCGCGTCCCGTGTCCCAGCCCGCGGTCGAGGTGAGCAGCGTGTAAGCGCCGAACCGCCTGAGGTTGTCGAGCCAGGGCGCGCCCGGCACGTAGTCCAGGCCGCCGGAGGGCCCCGTGTAGCCAGGGGTGGCGATGCCCGTGATCGTGGGCCAGGACCACAGGTTCATGATCGCGCCGTAGAAGTACGCGGCGGCGATCGCGTACACGATGAGCATCGCGAGCTGCCCAAGCGTCGCGCGTCCGTGGGCCCGCCCGGGTAGCAGGCCGGCCCCGAGCCCGATCCATCCGGCGGCGAGCATCTGGAACGGCAGCCACGGGCCGACCCCTGCGGTGAACATCGCCGAGGCCGCCATCGAGGTGGTGCCGAGGATGAAGCCGAAGCCTGGGCCGAACGCCCGGCCACCGAGGATGAGGAGGACGAACACCGACTCGATGCCAGCGGTGCCCGCACCGAGGGCCGGACGAAGGGCCGCGTTGATCGCGGACAGGACGCCGAGCAGGGCCAGCGTGCGCGTGTCCATGCCCCCGTCCGACAGCTGGGTGAGGACGAGCAGGACCATGATCGGGACCAGCGCCGCGAAGACGATCGGTGCGTCCTGGGTATGAGTCCAGCCTGACGGTACGGGGATCAGCAGCGGCCAGATGAACAGCACGAGGCCCGCAAGCGAGGCGACGGCCAGGACCGCGGCGGACCGGCCTCCGATACGGACCTCGACCTCAGGTTTGCTCACATCCACAGTCGTCAGGGTGGTCACCGGGCCGCCCTCGCAGCGAGTACCTCAGAGACTGTGAGCATCTCGACGGGCCCGTACACGCGGGCGCACTGCGTGGCGAGCATCGAGGAGCCGGTGATGATCTCCCGGGCCGGGCCGGAGTCGACGAGCTCCCCGTCGGCCATGACGACGACCGCGTCGCACGTCGCCGCGACGAACTCCGCGTCATGCGTGGCGACCACGACCGTATGACCCGCGTCCGCGAGTGTTCGCAGGATCCGCGTCAGTGCGGCTTTGCCGACGTAGTCGAGGCCCCGGGTCGGCTCGTCGAGGAGTACGACATCGGGGGAGCGGGCCAGCTGGACCGCCAGCACGAGCGCCAGCTTCTGCCCTTCCGAGAGGTCGCGCGGATGCTGGGCGCGGTCGATCCCCAGAACGAGCTCGTCGAGGATCGCGCCCGTCGACCCGGTCGGCAGATCGGCATCGGCGTCGGCCAGCTCGAGCTCCTCCGCGACGGATGTGAGGTACAGCAGGTCCGAGGCGGTCTGGGGGACCAGTGCGATGTCACCAAGCTTCGAGGGATGCCCTGCGATGGTGACGCTGCCGGCTTTGCGACTCCCTGCGCCATGACAGGCCCACAGCAACGACGACTTTCCACAGCCGTTGCGACCCACCAGGGCGGTGACGTGCCCGGCGCGTGCCTGCAGCGTGGCATCCCGAACGGCCACGACCGACCCGTACGTGACGACGATCCCGTCGGCGACCAGGCCGTCACCTACGGCCGGGCGGGCTGCGGGGAGCAGCGGGGGATCGTCGCGCCAGGCATCCCGTTCGGCAGCCGCCGCGCGGCGACCGTCACGGATCGTCAACGGCAGGGGCGACCATCCGGAGCGGCGGCCGAGCTCGACGAGGGGTGGAGCGAGCGGCGAGACAGCGAGCATCTCTTGGGGTGCACCGGTCAGTACGGCCGCGCCGTTGACGAGCACCACGCTGTCGCAGAACTCGACGACCCGCTCCATGCGGTGCTCAGCCAAGACCACGGTGAGCCCGAGGTCGTGCACGAGCCTGCGCAGCAGCGACATGACGTCTTCGGCGGCTACGGGGTCGAGCGCGGAGGTGGGTTCGTCGAGGACCAGCACACGCGGTCGCGCGGTGAGCACCGACGCGATGGCCACTCTCTGTTGCTGCCCGCCGGAGAGCGTACGAAGCGCACGCCGCCGGAGATCTGTGATGCCGAGGAGGTCCAGGACCTCTTCGACCTGCACCCGCATCCGGTTGGGGTCGACGCCGAGCTGCTCCATGCCGAAAGCCAGCTCCGACTCGACAGTGTCGGTGACGAAGCCCGCGAGGGGGTTCTGGCCGACGTACCCGATGCGGTCAGCAAGTTCGCGGGGTGCAGCCGTCGTGATGTCGGAGCCGTCCAGAAGGACCTTGCCGGTGCGTCTTCCCCCGGTGAAGCGGGGTACGAGGTTGGTGAGGCAGCCGAGCAGCGTGGACTTGCCGCTTCCGGTCGGTCCGGAGACCAGGGCGAGGTCCCCCTCCCGGATGCGGAGGCTGACGTCGTCGAGGACTGGTTTGGTGGCCTCGGCGTACGTCACGCTCACGTGCTGCAGCTCGATCATGCGGTGGCCTCCACAGCGGCGGTGAGGGCGGGCGGGGTGAGCACTGCCGGGAGGAGCGCGACCAGGGTGGCGACGAGCATCGCGACGGGCAGCATGGGGATGTCAGGTGTCGGAAGCACGGTGGGATAGAGCGCGGCGGCCTCGGGTCCGGCGCCGACCGTGATGATCGCGGCCACGGGTACGAAGCCGCAGGCGACGGTGAGCAGCTCCGGCAGCCGCCAGCGGTCCGGGCGGTACCGGGAGCGCCGTACTCCGTGCCCCGACAGCCGGACGCTCACGAACGCGGCCACGAGTCCCACGACGACCAGGAGGTCGCGCAGGTGCAGCGTGACCAGTGAGCCCACGCGCAGGACGGGCAAGATCCCTGCCACCAGGTCGTACGCGAAGAGCATGAGGGACACCAGGGAGACCAGGGCCGTCACGGCGGCGAGGATCCTGTGACGCCGGCTGCTGCCGTCGGCGCGCCCGAATCCGCGAGCGTCCATCGATGCGGCGAGTGAGATGGCGGAGTCGAGGGAGTCCGCGAGGACCGGTACGACGAGGCCGCGTATGACGCGGGCTCGTGCCCGCCACGTACGTGGGGTGGCATTCGGGATCCGCAGGCGCCTCGCCCGCGCGACCCGCAACGACGACTCCGCCAGCTGGGGGAAGACGGTCACGGCGACGACGAGGACCGTGCCGATCTCGTACAGGGCAGCGGGGAGGCTTCGCAGCAGACGTCGGGGGCTGGCGAGGGAGTTCGCCGCGCCGACGGCGACGATGATCGTGGCGAGACGAAGCCCGTCGTACGCGCCGGACAGGAGCGACTCGAGCGACACGGGCCCCAGCAGTCGGACGCCGGCCACGATGTCGGGAAGCGGGATGCGCGGCAGGGTGAACAGCACGTGATCTCCGTCACCGCCACCGAAGAGGAGCCGGTAGACGATGCGGAGCACGAACACCGCGGCGCCGAGCGCGGCGTAGAGGCGGAAGGACCGTGCCCACGGCCCGTCATCGCGTCGGGAGACCACGACGAAGGTCGTGACAGCGATCAGGAGTCCTTCGATGAGGGGGTTCGTCGTGAGGCTCGCCGTCGCCATGATGCCGAGCGCCCACAGCCACCAGGCGACGGGGTGCAGGGATCGTGGCAGGCGGTGGCGTACCCAGCCCGACTGTACGGCGGAGACGGTGGCGCTCACAGCCGCCCCCGCATCAGGACGACTATCGCGGCCGCACCGCTGACAACGACGAAGACCGAGGCCGTCAGGATGTCGTCGATCGCCGCCTGAGCCGCATCCTCCGAGCCGGGAAGGGAGGTGGCCTGCGGGCCCTTGGCTCCGTCACCGCCTGGAGCCGGGGCAGAGACGGTGGCGGATGGGAGTTCGGCGACCCCTGCCACAGCTTGTCGCGGCGAGCTCAGGGCGACCAGGACTACAAGCGAGAAGAGCGCGACGGCCGCGGGGCGAACAGCCCTCATGCGAACCCTCTCCCAGTCCAGTGATGTCGGCCGATCGATCGGCCGCCCGTGCACCGGGTCTGTAGTCCTCGACAGGTTGCGTACCTCCCCTGCGGCATTCCGGCTCGTGACGACTCGTCACACACGGCTGCGGGTCAGCGCCGGACTGGTACCGGCTTCCCCGCAGGGGAACTGCGATTGCGGGGTCAGGTTATCAGTGGGAGTTCGTGAGGCCCGTGGGCCGGGACCCGGTCAGAGTTCGCACAGACGCGGCGTCGCCGTGCCCCCGAATCGGTAGTCGTACGTCTTTCCGCCGACCGTGACGACGACCTGGTAGCCGTCGATGATCATCTGGGTGTACGCCATTCCGGGCTTGGGGCAGCCGAGGGCACCGTTCGGCCAGGTCACCGCACGCGCGGTCACGACTTCGATCCCTTCGGTCGCGATGCCTCGGGTGGCAAGGTCGCTGAGCAGTGCGGCCCAGTGCGTGGCAGGGATTCCGGTGGGCGCGGTCATGGGAGCAGTCGTACCAGATGACGGTGCGGTGGGGGAGGGTGCCACGGTGGTCGGCGGGGCCTGGGGCTGGGGTGTGGCGGATACCCCGGGCGTACAGGCGCCGAGGAGTGCCACCACCACCAAGGCGATTGCACCCAACGCGCGCGTCACGGTTCCAGGGTAGGCGCACCCGCGCGAGGGCACCCCGGATTCGTGGAATGGGGATCCTGGCCACTCCCCGTGCGCAGTAACGTCACCCCGTGCCGACAACCGATGACGCGACGACGATGCGCCGCGCAGTGGTCCGCCAGGCGGGGGCCGGCGGCTTGGGGTTCGCGCTGCTGAGCGCCTCCTCCTTCGGACTTTCTGGGGTGCTCGGCAAGGGCCTGCTGGAGACCGGGTGGACCGCTGGGTCCGCCGTGCTGGCGCGTGTGACGGTCGCCGCCGTCGTCCTGCTCGTACCGACAGTGATCAGCCTGCGCGGGAGCTGGACGGCGCTACGACGACACACCTGGCTGGTGATCGCGTTCGGCCTGGTACCGGTCGCCGGGACCCAGTTCTGCTTCTTCCAGGCGGTCGCGCGGCTGCCAGTGGGCATCGCGCTGCTGCTCGAGTACACGGCGCCGCTGGTCATCATCGGGTGGTTGTGGGTACGCCACGGGCACCGTCCGAGTCGCCTGACGGTGATCGGCGCGGTGGTCGCGCTCGCAGGTCTCCTGCTGGTCCTGGATGTCTTCACCGGCCGGCCAGTCGATCCAGTGGGCGCGATGTGGGCACTCGTGGGAATGATCGGCGCTGCCACGTACTTCGTGCTCGGCGCTCATGACGCGCAAGGACTTCCCCCGATCGCCCTCGCCGGTGGCGGGATGGTCGTGGGCGCGATCGGCCTGGCGCTGGGTGGGGTGCTGCGTGTGATCCCCATGGCGTTCGCCTCAGCCCCGGCAGCCCTCGGTGGGCGCGCGGTGCCCTGGTGGGTCGATGTGCTCGCCCTCGGCGTGCTGACGGCGGCGGTCGCGTACGCCAGCGGCATCGCCGCGAGTCGACGTCTCGGGTCGCGGTTGGCCTCGTTCGTCGCGCTCACCGAGGTGCTCTTCGCGCTGTTGTTCGCGTGGTCGCTGCTGGGGGAGCTGCCCCGTCTCGTACAGCTCTTCGGCGGACTCGTCCTTCTCGGCGGGGTGGCGCTGGTGAAGCTGGGCGAAGGTGCGGACGCGGACGTGTCCCCGGAGCCACTCGCCTGATGGCCAGGCTCACGCCCGCGACCCGGATGGGATTGTCGATCGCTGCGGCCGTCGGTGTGTACGGGGTGTCGTTCGGCGCGCTGTCGACGGGTTCGGGCCTCTCGGTGCTGCAGACCTGCGCCCTCAGCCTGCTGATGTTCACCGGGGGGTCGCAGTTCGCGTTCATCGGGGTCATAGGGGGAGGTGGGACGGGTGCCGCTGCGTGGGCCGCGGCCACCCTGCTGGGCGTGCGGAACGGTGTGTACGCGATGTCGCTGAAGACGCTGATCGAACCTCCCGGCCCCCTGGTACCGCTCATGGCGCACCTCACCATCGACGAGTCGACCGCGACGGCCACGGCCCAGACGGACCACGACGAACGCGTACGAGGCTTCTGGACCGCCGGCATCGGCATCTACGTGCTGTGGAACGCCTCGACGCTCGTGGGCGCTCTGGCCGGCGACGCGATCGGCGACCCCAGGCGCTGGGGGTTGGACGGCGCTGCAGTCGCGGCGTTCCTCGGTCTGCTGTGGCCGCGGCTGAAGGGCCGTGACCCGGTGGCGCTCGCCATCGTGTCCGCCCTTGTCACAGTGATCGTGCTCCCGATCGTGCCGCCGGGCATCCCGGTGCTCGTTGCCGCTGGCGCCACCGCGCTCTGGTGGGCATGGCAGCAACGACGGGCGGCTGCACGATGAACCTGTGGTTGTGGATCCTGCTGGCGGTCGCCGCGGCGTACGCGATCAAGCTCTCGGGCTACCTGTTGCCGCGCAGGCTGCTCGACCGCCCGGTCGTGATCAGGCTAGCCACGGGCTTGACCGTCGGGCTGCTCGCGTCGCTGACGATCCTGAACACCGTGGGCAAGGGTCAGGCGATCGTGCTCGACTCGCGTCTCCTGGCGCTCGGGGCCGCCGCCATTGCCCTCTGGCTCAAGGCGCCGTACCTCGTGGTCGTCCTCGTAGGGGCCTTCGCCGCCGCTCTGGGACGCCTGGCCGGCCTGCCCTGATCAGTGGTGCCCCTTGGCCACCATGCGCATGATCCGCAGGTCGAAGCGCACGAACCGGAAGAACTGAAGGAAGACGTTCTGGCGTCGATCCAGGGTCCTCTTCGTAGGCAGCGGTGACCTCGAAAGGTCGGCGACTTCTGATGCGTGTGTCTCGGACATCATCACTCCGGTATCAGCTGCCAGCCCGGAAGGGCCTTGGCCTTGTAGATGAACAGGTAGTGGAGCATGAGCTTCACCCAGTGGGCGTGCAGGCCGAGCTCGCCCTGGGTCTCGCGCTCGTCGCGGCCGGTGGGGTAGCGGACGTAGTCCGGAACCACCGGGAGCATCGTCATGGCGGCCGCGGACCCCTTGGTGAGGCCGGTGCCCGCGGAAGCTACGCACGCGGCGCCCATGTGTGCCATGGAGGCCGTACGTGCCGGGAAGGTGCTGCCGTGCTTCAACCGGTCGGCGATGGTCAAGGCTGCTGTCTTGCCCATCACGCCCGACGGCATGCCGGTACGAGGCGGGGACGGGGCGATGACCGTACCGTTCGGCGTCTTGCGTGGCTTCGAGATCTGGTGCGGTGGGGCGAACGCGATGCCCACGGCGAAGATGTTGTCGAAGCCTGGCGCCAGGTACGTGCTGGGCCAGTCCTCGGCCCTCCACTCCTCGTACGGCTTCGCGGTGTAGTCGGCGTCGACCTTCATGAAGCCGCTCGGCGCGAACATGGTCGACGTGATGTCGGCGCCCTCGCGGTCGTACGCCTTGAGCGGCTGACCGCCGAACGGCGGGATCAGCATCCCGAAGTCGAAGTCGAGCGTGTGCTTCTCGCCGTCGAGCGTCTCGTAGTGGATGACGCCCTCGTCGATCTGGAACACGTGCGACCCGAGGATCGCCTCGACGCCACGCTCACGGAACAGCGAACCGGTCCACAGCTCGCTCGTCGTCTGGAAACCCTGCTGGTCGAAGACCATGCCGTCGACCCCGAAGTCGCCCAGGGCGGCCTCGTTGGTGAGGTAGACCACCCGAGCAAGGTCGCGGACACCGGCCTGTCGCAGCTCATGGTCGACGTTGAAGACGTACTCGAACGCCGCACCCTCGCACGTACAGGTCCCATGACCCGTACCGACGACAAGCGTCTGCGGGGTGCCGGCCTTGAGTTTCGCGATGACCGCGCGCAGTTTCTCGGCGGCCTCGACGGCGTGGTCGGCGGTGCAGACGGACACGGTGTGGCCGTCCGGACCGAGGCCCGGG
>JADGPB010000297.1 GCA_017882655.1 Propionibacteriales bacterium | reverse complement strand
TTCGACGTAGGACACGGTCGAGGCAACCATGAACAGGTTCTCGTCGTACTGCTCCAGTTTCGAGCGCCGGTGTCCGTGAACGGCGTCGGCGAGGACGAGCTCGTGGATGTTGAGGACCTCCCCAAGGGCGGCCACGGTGCCTTCGGTGGGTTTGTGGAGCCCCACCCACACGAACCCTTCGCCCTGTTTGGCCCTGGCCAGTGCGGACTCAAGGTCGATGTCTTCCTGGGGCGCTCCGCCGACCCACCAGGAGAACACGACCTCGGCGGGAGAGGCCGGGTCCCTCTCCAGGGATGGCTGGGACACGGGAGCCTCCAATCAAGCCGACCAGGCATTCGGGCCGTACGGTGGATGTCCGGCAGGGTCAGCATAAAGCTGCCCCCGGTACCAGTGCAGCGCCTGCAGAAACGCCTGTACGGCAGGTTCGCCGATCCGGCGAGGGATGACCAGCGTCTGTGCCACCCCGACGATGATGAACACGTAGTCCGACGTCTCGTCCACCCTCTCGATAGCGGTCACCGCGTACGCCGTCGTGCGGTCCCGCGACTGGTTAACGATCGTGCCGTGCTCATCGATCCACAGAAGGGACGGCGTCGGCGCGGGCAGCTGCCCGCTGGCGATCCAGCGCGGGACGCGCTTCGCTATCCGCCTCGCCGTGATCGTGGGAAGAAGCAGGATCCAGACAGCGCAGAAGGCGCAGACGAGCACGGCAACCACGATCTCGAACGTTGACGGCACAATGGCCACAGTCACAATGAAGGTCGCCACCATCGGCAACGTGATTAGGGCTTTCCGAAGCTGCGTGCGCCGCATCCGCTCTTCGGCCGCGGACGTCTTCAGCAGTACGTGGATGTTGAGTGCGATGAGGTCGTCGACCGTGAGTTCGAGAGAGATAGAGGGTCCCACGGGGCCACGGTAGGGCTGCGACGGTACGAGTTCCTTGCCGCGGAAGGACACTCTCATGCACCGGCCGCCGACCTGCCGATCGTCGAGGGCTTGGAGTCGACGGGTCACGACACGTCGAGGGAGGTCCGCACGACGACAGGTGCCGACCTTGGACAAGGCGGGCCAAGGCTTGGGAATCCTCACGTGGCGCACGGGCGCGTCACAGGGTTGGCACATCCTGGTCCGGTTTGATAGCCGTGTGACCGATGAACAGCAGCAGACCAGCTGGACCAACCCCGCCACGCCTGAGAGCGCACCGCTGTCTGTGAGCGAGACGCCGAACGGGACGGAACCACCGCCCACCAAGCGCTTCTCCCGTCGCATGGTCCTGCTGCTGGCGGGAATCGGAGTATCCGGAGCCGCGGCGCTCGGAACTGGGGCGTACGCGTACTACGAGTCGCAGTCGAACAACCAGAACGGCACCACGCAGGGCAACCCAGGTGGTCAGGCGCCTCAGGGCTACGGCTCCGGCATGCCTCGCAGAAACCGCTCAGGCATGCCGAGCGGTGCGAGGCCCTCTGGTGTTCGACCCTCAGGTGCTCGCACGGGCGGTTTCCCGTCCGGCGCCCCGGGCGGCAACGCCTCAGGCCTGCCGACCGACCAGCCGACCTGAGCGTGGCGGCGACCGCCCGGTAACCGGGCGGTCGCCGCCGTCCATCATCTAGCGCTGACTACCGGACGGTGAAGGTCTTGGTGTCCCACAGCTGAAGGCTCGAGTCGCGTCCGTTGTCGTTGTACGCGCGCAGCTCGTAGCTGCCCGGCGGCAGCTGGATCGTCGTCTGCGCCTGCGCGAAGCCGCCCATCATGGTGGTCACGTACGTGGCCGCCACGAGGCGCTGCCCCATGTAGAACTGCAGCGGCACGTTGCCTTCCCACCCGGTGCCCAATACAGACACGGTCACCGGCGAGGTCACCGTGGCGCCCTGGGTAGGTGCGAGGATCCACACGTTGGCCTGCGTGTCCAGTGCGTTGGCGCGGCTGACTTGCGCGGACCAGTCCATATGTCCCGACGGGGCGACCGCACCGTTCACGAGGAGACGGACCTGCTGCACCGACGGTTCGGCCGCGGTCACCGTGTACACGAGCTGCTGGACCGAGGCGACCTCGTAGGCAGCCCCGAGAGCCACGAAGCCGGTCAGGTCGACGGTGGCCAGGTTGCCGGAGACGGTCAGTGACCGCACGCTCACGGTCTTCGGCCACGGCGACGAGTAGTCAGGGTCGACCGGGGTGCCGCGAAGCATCTCGGTCACGGCCGTCAGGGCCGGGCTCCCGTTCAGGACAGCCAGGGAGTGGAACTCGCGGTACAGGCGCGGTCCTCCTGCGACGTCGGCGAGGTAGTACACGGGGATCGCGCGCTCTGCGCCGACGGCCGACGACGTAGCGGCGGACGTCGCCGTCGCCGGAGAAGTGGCCGACACCGATGCCTGGGACGGCGCGGTCACCGACGCGGCAGACCCCGAGGTTCCCCCCTGGGCTGCCGGAGTGTTGTTGGGTGATGACCAGTAGGCCCCTGCTGCCGTGGCACCGCCGATCACCGTGACAGCAGCGACGACTGTCACCAGCCAACGCCTCGCGCCATGGGTGCGACGAGGAGGTTGGCCCGGTGCGAGGGGATCGGGGGTGGTGTGGCGGGTGTGTCCCGGATCGATGGTGCTCATGGTGTTGCCTCCAGCGCGCGGATCCTGCGCTACCGGGTTCGGTCGCGTGATCGGCGCTCACACATGAGACGTCCGGCCCCACCGGACGGTTGACACGTCGACGCTGCGCCGAGGTGAAGATCGCCTACTACCCGCCGAGGCGGCCGATGACTCTCCGGATCAGGTCGTACGGGATCGGCTTGGCGAGGTCGAACTTCAACGTTCCGCGCCCTGCGAGGTACGGCCCGAGGTCGGCCAGCAGCTGCGAGTCGCCCTTCGGCACCGGGTACAGGCTCACGTGCCGGTTCCATCCGGCAACGTGGACGATCCGACGTCCCGCGAGAGAGAACGTCGGCATGTCGTACGAGATCGCCTCGGTCGCCGACGGGAACTCGTCGACCACGATCCGGCGGATCTCATCGATCACGTCGCGCGTCCGCGGAGCCAGAGCGGCGAGGTAGTCGTCGACCGTCTTGCCGACCGGCATGCGCGTCACTCCTCCGAGTCGGCGGCATCCTTCTGCGCCGCCGCCCGCCGCTCGGCCCTCACGTCGGCCTCGGTGGGAAACGTGTTCGCGATCCGCAGGTGGTGACGCATGGAGAAGTAGATGGCGACCAGCACCAGCCCCACGACACCCACGAGGATCAGCGGCAACCAGCCGGCGTGGACGACGCTGTCGTCGACCTGAAGCCATGTCATGGGCGAAATGTACCGCGTGACCCTAGATGGAGTAGTCCGGCGCGAGCGCGGGATTCGGTACAGCGATGCCGGAGAAGAGGTCGTCCTCCGGGATGACCGTCGGCACCGTGCTCAGCACGAGCTGGTAGTCCTCGGTCGGCCAGCCCATCTTCTGGATCTCCATCGGCACCGCGAACCAGTGACCGTCGGGGTCGATCTGGGTCGCATGGGCGCGCAGCGCGTCGTCGCGTACCGAGAAGTAGTCGGCGCAAGGGATGAACGTCGTGAGCCGGTACGCCCTCTGGTCGTCGGGGAACGACGCGAGCCGCTCGGTGTAGACCGGCTCCAGGCCGTGCTCGTGCATGAGCTCGTCGAGCCGCATGAACCGGTTCCGATGGCCGCCCATGTGGTAGTAGACCTTCTTCACCTGCCACGCCTGCCCCGCCTCGGGCACGGCGTGAGGATCGGCCGCCATCGAGACGGCCGCCATCGAGACCTTGTGGCACATGATGTGGTCAGGGTGGGGGTAGCCGCCCTTCTCGTCGTACGTCAGGAGCACGTGCGGGCGGAACCGGCGGATATGCGCGACGAGCCGTGCCGCGGCCACCTCGACGTCCTGTACGGCGAAGCAGCCCTCTGGCAGCGGCGGCAGCGGGTCGCCTTCCGGAAGCCCGGAGTCGAAGAAGCCCAGCCAGACCTGGTCGACGCCAAGGATGTGCCGTGCTTCAGCCATCTCCGCACGCCGGATCTCGGCGAGGTTCTCCCAGACCTCCGGCCGGTCCATCGTGGGGTTGAGCACGTCGCCGCGCTCCCCTCCCGTACACGTCGCCACGAGCACCTGGACGCCCTCGGCGGCGTACTTCGCCATGGTCGCGGCGCCCTTGCTCGACTCGTCATC
>JADGPB010000296.1 GCA_017882655.1 Propionibacteriales bacterium | reverse complement strand
CGACCAGGCCGAGCTCGACACGTACTGGTCGCAGCTCAGCGTCGTACCCGAGGCGGAGGTGTGCGGCTGGTGCGCCGACAGGTTCGGCGTCAGCTGGCAACTCGTACCGGCCAACCTCGCCGACCTCATGAGCAAGCCCGGATCGTACGAGAAGTTGATGAGCATGAAGAAGATCGAGGTCGCAGCCTTCGGCTGAGCCGTGGGTTTGGTGACACTCGGCGTACGGCTCGGCATCAACTGCGGTGCCTCGGCCCCCAACCGTCAGCTCGGCTCGTCGGCGACGGCCCTGAGGATCTGGCGCAGGGCGAGCCACCACTGGACCTTGGGGCGGTGGAGGCGGAGGTCCATCTCGGACATCATCTGGTCCATGGCGACGGCCGAGACCTTGGACTGTACGAGTCCGATGGCGTAGCTGTTCGTGGTGCCGGCGTCGAACTCGGCGCCGATCAGGTCGAGCGCCCGCGACACCAGCCGTACAGCGAGGAGCCGGTCGAACGGCGTCGGCGCCCCACCCTGCTGCATGTGGCCGAGGATGTTCTGCCGGACGTCGTACGTCCCGTGGCTCTCCTGCTCGAGCAGCCGCGCAAGGAAGTCGGTCGTGTAGAGCGGGTTGGCGTTCTCGTTGCGGATCGCCAGGAACAGCTTCCGGCCCGAGGCGAAGCTCTGCCGCAGCCATTCGACATCTGCCGCGAGCGCCTCGAGGCTGATGCCCTCCTCGTGGAGGTAGACCCGCTCGGCCCCGGTGGCCATCGCGGCCATCAGGGTGAGGTAGCCGCAGTAGCGACCCATGGTCTCCACGACGAAGGCCCGCTTGGCCGCGCTGCCGGAGGTCTTGATCCGGTCGACGGCCTCGGTGATCACGTTCAGCGCCGTATCCGTACCGATCGCCAGCTCCGACCCCGGAAGGTTGTTGTCCAGCGACGTCGGGATGCACACGATCGGCAGCCCGAACGTCGGGAAGCGATCCCGTTCGCGGTGGAGCAGGTCGGCGGCCTGGTAGCCGTTCCAGCCGCCGATCATGAGGATCGCGTCGATCTTGTGGTCCTCGAGGGACCGGCTGATCCGGTACAGCTCCTCGACCAACGGGACCGTACGACGTACGCCCAGCTCGGCCCCGCCCTCGGCCAGCCAGCTCTCCACGTCGCTCCACCCGAGCTCGCTGACATCGCCGTCGCGCAGGCCCGGGAAGCCGTTGCGGATGCCGAGCATGGTGTGGCCGCGGCTGATGCCGAGCCGTACGGCGGCGCGCGCCGCGGCGTTCATCCCAGGCGCGAGTCCGCCGGCGTGCATGATCCCGATCCGCTTGCTCTGCTCGGGTGCGTCGATCCGGCTCGGCTCGACCATCTCCGCGAGGATGCGGGCGGCCTCCTTGAACGAGCCGCCACGAAGGTCCATGGCGGCCTCGTAGTCGCCTGCCGCGATGAGCTGCGGCACCTGCCGGGTCTTGGCGACCGCCTCGATCAGCGGCACGCGGGTGACGCGGTTGCCGCGGAACCCGAGTACGGGACCGATCGTGCCGGGCGTTGCGGTGAGTACCTCGACCGCCGCCTCGTACCCCAACCAGGTCGACGCCCACCGGTCGTACGCGCTGGGCGTGCCGCCTCTCTGTACGTGGCCGAGGATCGTCACCCGAGCGTCCTCGTGGAGGTTGTCCTCGATCACCTGCCGTACGTAGTCGGAGGTGATCGGCTCTCCGTGCTGGTCGCACGCCCCCTCGGCGACGACCACCATCGAGTCGCGCCGGCCCTCGTTGCGGCCGCGCTTCAGCGCCGCACACATCCGCTGCTCCCAGCCGTCCGCCGGCGGCTGCTCGGGGATGAGCACGTAGTCGCAGCCGCCCGCGATCGCGCTCATCAGGGCGAGGTAGCCGCAGTGGCGACCCATGACCTCGACCACGAAGCTGCGCTGGTGGCTGGCGGCCGTACTCGCAAGGGCATCGATCGCGTCGACGATGCGGTGCAGGGCGGTGTCGGCGCCGATCGTCATGTCCGTACCGACAAGGTCGTTGTCGATCGACCCCACCAGCCCGGCGAACATGAGCGCCGGGTGGGCGTCAGCCACCTCCTGGGTCACCTCACCCTCGGCCACGAGCTCGGCGAGCAGCTCGCTCCATTCGGCGCGGAACAGGTCCAGCCCGGACAGCGAGCCGTCGCCGCCGATCACGACGAGCCGGTCGATGCCGTTGGCCAGCAGGTTCGTGGCCGCGCGCTTGCGGCCGGACCGCTCGCGGAAGTCCTTGGAGCGGAACGTGCCGATCATCGTGCCGCCGCGGTGCAGGATGCTGCCGACGTCCTCCCAGCCGAGCTCCCGGATCCCGTCGCCCCCGTCGACCATCCCCTGGTAGCCCTCGTAGATGGCGTAGACCTGAGCGCCCAGCGTCAACGCCGTACGCACCACCGCCCGGACCGCTGCGTTCATCCCCTGGGCATCGCCGCCGCTGGTGAGGATCCCGATGCGCTTGCCGACGCCGATCTTGACGATCTCTGGAAGGACCTGTGCTGTGCTGGTCATGCCGACATTCTCGCGCTGTCGCGGCGACCGCGGGAGGGTGGGGAGAAGTTCACACCCCACGCAGCGCGCTCGCCTCGCAGGCGGCACCGATGATGCCGGCGTCGTTCTGCATCTGGGCCTGTACGACGCGGGCGTCGAGCTGGAGCAGCGGCAGGAACTGCTCGGCGTCCTGGCTTATGCCGCCGCCGATGATGATGAGGTCGGGCCACATGAGGAACTCGGCGAAGCCGAGGTAGTCCTGGAGCCTCGAGATCCACTGCGCCCAGGACAGGCCTTCCTTCACCCGCGCGGCGCCGGACGCCCACGGGCAGCAGTCGATGCCGTTGATGCTGAGGTGTCCGAACTCGGTGTTCGGGAGGAGCCGGCCGTCGAGGAACAGGGCCGACCCGATCCCCGTACCCAACGTCACGACCAGCGTGACTCCCTCTGCCTGGCGTCCCGCGCCGAGCGCCATCTCGGCGAGGCCGGCGGCGTCGGCGTCGTTGAGTACGGTCGCGGGCGCGCCGAGTGCCTCGGTGAACAGGGTTTCCGCGTTCATCCCGATCCAGCTCGGGTCGATGTTGGTCGCATTGCGCACGATGCCGTGCCGCACGATCGCCGGGAACGCGACCCCCACAGGCGTTCCCGCGGGAACGTCGAAGTGATCCCGCATCTCGCGTACAGCCTCCGCGATCGCCTCCGGCGTCGGGGGTTGCGGCGTGGGGATGTAGTGCCTCTTCCCCCGCAACGTTCCCGCGGGAACGTCGACCAGAGCACCCTTGATCCCCGTACCGCCGATGTCGATGCCCAAGGCCACCGAACCAGCCGGCATCGTCGTCATCGCTGGAGTCCTCTCCGTGCTCAGCTCGCTGGCACCGTCGCCACCGCGACCCCCGCACCCGTGAGGTGCTCCTGCATCGTCGCAGGGAGGTTGGTGTCGGTGATCACCCGGGTCACCGCAGAGACCGCCAGCAGGGGCACCGCACCCTGGCGGGGGAACTTGAGGGACTCGGTGAGTACGACGACGTCGCGGGCCCGTGTCGCCATCTGCTTCACGACCGCCGCGCGCAGGTGGTTCCGGCCGGTGAAGCCGGTCTCGGGCGTGTAGCCATCGACGCCCACGAACAGCTGCTCGACGTGGAACCCCGCGAGGCACTGCTCGACGAGCGGTCCCACGGTCACCTGCGACTCGGGCTGGTAGTCGCCGCCGAGGAGGATCACGGCCGCCTGCCCGTCCCGTACGAAGTCGGCGATGAACGCCGAGTTCGTGATGATGGTGACGCCGCGCCTGGACTTGGCGAGCTCGTCGGCGAGCAGCGCGCAGCAGGAGCCGGACTCGATCATGACGGTGGAGCCGTTCGGTACGAGGTCGGCAGCGGCCGCGGCGATCCGGCGCTTGATGCCGTAGTGAAATGCGAGCCGACTACGGAGGTTGTCGGGCGCGATCGCCACCGCGTACCCGTGCTGCCGCGTGACCAGCCCGTTCCGCTCGAGGTGGTCGAGGTCCTTGCGGATGGTCACCTGCGAGACGCCGAACCGCTCTGCCAGCTCGTTGACGTCGACGCGCTCAGTGTCGATGACGTACTCGAGGATCCTCGACCGCCGATCAGCGACCACAGGACATCCTTCCTCGTCGGGGTTGTAGAGTTACGTACGAAAGCTCGTGAGCA
>JADGPB010000295.1 GCA_017882655.1 Propionibacteriales bacterium | reverse complement strand
GTGCGGGTCAGCGTCCCTGAGCTCGGCCTGGACGTGACGCTCGAGCCGGACGCCGACGTCCTGACCGTGGACGCCGGGGCGGTCGAGCCGTGGAGCGCGGAGTCGCCGCGGCGCTACGACGCGACGGTGGCGACAGCGTCCGAGACGGTGTCACTGCGGGTCGGGTTCCGGCGCACCCAGATCGTGGACGGGTCCTGGCTGGTGAACGGGCGTCCGGTGACGTTGTGGGGAGTCAACCGGCATGAAGTGCACCACGCCCTCGGACGCGTGTTCGACGAGGACTGGGCCCGCGCCGACCTGGCCCTGATGAAGTCGTTCAACGTCAACGCGATCCGGACGTCGCACTACCCGCCCCACCCGCGGCTGCTCGACCTGTGTGACGAGCTCGGGTTCTATGTGATGCTCGAGAACGACTACGAGTCGCACGGGTTCGTGTTGGACGGCTGGGTCGACTCCCCCTCGACCGACCCACGCTGGCGCGACGCACTGCTCGACCGCATGCAGCGCACCGTCGAGCGGGACAAGAACCACGCCTCGGTGATCGCCTGGAGCTTGGGAAACGAGGCACACACCGGCGACAACCTGGCGGCGATGGCCGACTGGACGCGGCGCCGCGACCCGTCGCGGCCGATTCACTACGAACGCGACCACGAGGCCACGTACACCGACATCTACTCGCGCATGTACCCGACAGTCGAGGAGGTGGCCCTGGTGCTGGACGAGGAGTCCGGCCCAGTGGCGGCAGCGGGGCATCCGGCGGCTGGTGTGTCGGCGGAGGATGCCGCGCGCATCCGGACGATGCCCTACTTCCTGTGCGAGTACGCCCACGCCATGGGGACTGGTCCGGGAGGGCTCAGGGGGTATGTGGACGCCATGGGGCACCCAAGGCACGCCGGCGGGTGCGTGTGGGAGTGGCGCGACCATGCCCTGGATCGGTTGCTGCCCGACGGGAGTCGTGGGCTCGCGTACGGCGGCGACTTCGGTGAGGCCGTCCACGACGGCACCTTCGTCTGCGACGGGCTGGTGTCGGCGGACTCCGAGCCCTCGGCTGGACTGGTCGCCTGGGCGAACGCGGTGGCGCCGGTGGTCGCCGTGCCGGGGGCGTCCGGGGAGATCGTCGTGACGTCGCGCCTGCGGCTTGCGGCCGCGCCCGGGCTTGTCATCGCGTGGTCCGCTGGTGCTCGTGGCGAGGCACACGGCGAGCTGGCCTTGGCTGAACTCGCGCCGGAAGCCTCCGTGGTGGTGCGTCCTGGGGTGGGCGCGCCCGATGTGCTGACCGCCTGGGTGCTCGACCCAGCCGTGCCCGGGATCGCGCCGAGACTCCCGCGCTCGGTAGCTGCCGATGGGACGGCGCTGCCGCCCAGCGTGGGCGAGGCCGACGAGCTCGGGCGCCGCGTCGTCAGCGTCCGACAGTTCCTGCGTGAAGCATCCTCGGGGGCGGTCGCGGAGCCGAACGGGCCGGGCGCACCGACGTACGACACCACGGCTTCGCTGGCCCTCGAGATCGTGTCCGGGCTAAGGCCGACGCTCTTCCGCGCACCGACGGACAACGACCGCGGGGGGCGTACCTCGGACGCGGACGCCTGGGCCAACGCCCGTCTGAGGCTGCTTGAGCACCGGCTCGCGGAAGACCGTGACGGCCACCGGGTATGGGTGAGTGGCGTCCCATCGCGGCAGCGACGGCTCACGACGACGCTCGACTGGGCACCCAGCGGCGCAGGCCTCACGGTGACGGCGTCCTTCGAGTTCACCGGCGACTGGCCGGACCTGCCGCGGATCGGGCTCACGGTGCCGCTGCCGGCGTCGGCCTGGGATGCCGCGCGCGTCACGTGGACCGGCCTCGGGCCTACGGAGAACTACCCCGACATGGACCAGGGCGTCTGGCTGGGCACGTTCGCGGCGGGCGTCGGGGAGCTGTGGGGGGCACAGATCAGACCGCAGGAGTCGGGGCACCGCGGAGGGACCCGCGACCTGCTGCTCGACGGGCCGGGTGGTCGGCTGAACGTGCGGTCGGGTGGGGACGGGCTGGGCTTCAGCCTCTGCCGCTGGACGCCTCAGCAGCTGGATGCCGCGGCCCACGTCGAGGAGCTTCCTGCCTCAGACGTCTGGTGGCTGACGTTGGACGCGGCCCATGCGGGGATCGGGACCGCCTCGTGCGGCCCTGCGACGGACCCCCGGTACGCGGTGCACCCCGAGGCAAGGACGCTGATGTTCGACATCGGCTGATGCTCGGCGATCCGAGGGACGAATCCGCCACAACACCGGCGTGGTCCCCCGAATCCTGGCCTGCCGAACGATCCTTTGGCAGATTCCTCCCAGGAGCATGTCGAAAACCGTGGGACGGTTCCGACTACCGGGTGGAGCGGCCCGACGGAGGCCGCCGGACAGGAAGGCACGACCATGAAGTACCTCATCCTCATCCACCACAACTCCGGCGCCCGCGATCAGTTCGCGTCGTCCACGCCGACGATGCAGGCCGCAGGCCTGGCCGCGTACCAGAAGCTCAACGCTGATCTGATCGCCAGTGGCGAGTACGTGTCGGGTGAGGCGCTCGACGCCGACACCACCGCGACCATCGTCCGCGGCAGCGAGGGGTCGTACGTGCACACCGACGGCCCGTTCGCCGAGACCAAGGAGATGCTCGCCGGCTTCTACCTCGTCGACGTCGCGTCCAGGGAGCGAGCGATCGAGATCGCAGAGCGGATCCCCGAGGTAGCGGCCGGTGCCGGCGCCGTGGAGGTACGGCCGGTGATGAGCTACGACTGGCCCGAGCAGTGACCGACGCCAGCGACGTCGAGGGCTTGCTCCGGGTTGTCGCCCCGCGAGCCCTCGGCGCGCTGGTACGTCGCCGCGGCGACTTCGACGACGCTGAGGACGCTATGCAGGAGGCGCTCCTTGCGGCCGCTACCGAGTGGCGGACGACCGGTCCTCCGGACGACCCGACAGGGTGGCTGCTCCGAGTCGCGGACCGACGCCTCGTCGACTCCTGGCGCAGCAACTCAGCCCGTCGCCGCCGCGAGGAGGTCCTCGCCGCGGACCCGGACCCCGGTCCGGCGTCGAGGTCTGACGACTCGCTCGAGCTGCTGTTCCTGTGCTGCCACCCCTCCCTCACGCTGCCCTCGCAGATCGCCCTCACGCTCCGCGCGGTCGGTGGCCTCACGACCGACCAGATCGCTCACGGCTTCCTTGTCCCGAGCGCCACGATCGGCCAGCGGATCAGCAGGGCGAAGGCCACGCTTCGGGGCGCCCGCTTCGAGCTGCCGGCGCCCACAGAGCTCCCTGACCGGGTCGCGGCCGTGGCGGCCGTCATCTACCTGATCTTCACAGAGGGCCACACCGCGTCGTCCGGCGCTTCGCTGGACCGAGTTGACCTTGCCGACGAAGCCGTACGACTCGGCCGCCTGCTGCTCACCTTGGTCCGGGCCCATCCCGCGCTAGCGAGGCAGGAGGGGGAAGTCGCCGGGTTGCTCGCGCTCATGCTGCTCACGCACTCGCGACGTGCCGCACGGACGGGCCCCCATGGGGACCTCGTCCTCCTGGTCGACCAGGACCGCCGCCTGTGGGACCGTGCCCTCATCGACGAGGGCATCGCGTTGATCGAGGGGGCGTTGTCCGAAGCCCCCATCGGCCCGTACCAGCTGCAAGCCGCGATCGCGGCCGTCCATGCGGAGGCCGCCACCGCCGGCGAGACCGACTGGCGGCAGATCCTCGGCCTGTACGACCTGCTGATCGCCCTGGCCCCGAGCCCCATGACGCGCCTGAACCGGGTAGTGGCGCTCGCGATGGTCGACGGGTCGGCCGCCGGGCTGCTTGCGCTGGACACGGCTGCCGCCGACCCGACGATCGCCGACCACCACCGCACCCACGCCGTACGAGCCCACTTCCTTGAGGACGTCGGCGACACGGCGGGAGCGCGCGACGAGTACGAGCTGGCCGCGCGCCTCACCCACAGCATCCCCGAGCGCCGTCACCTGCTCGATCGGGCGGCGCGTCTCGCCTAGGCCGTTGGGTGGGACGAATCCGCGAGGAGCGTCGCGGCCTCCCCCAGCAGGCGCGCGAGCTCGGTCGGCTGAGTGACCATCGGCCAGTGGCCGGAGTCGATGTCGACGAGGTCGAGGTGCGTCACGAGAGTCAGCTCGGGCACCTCCCCGGAGTCGATCCACTCCTGCGCCTGC
>JADGPB010000294.1 GCA_017882655.1 Propionibacteriales bacterium | reverse complement strand
AATCCGGAACGAGGGATCGACCGGCTTGATCTCCGACGGCAGCGCCCCCCTGCCGCCATAGGCCTCGTGGACCGTCGCGGCGTCGAGCCCGGCGAGAGCTTCGATCACGAGCTCATCCGGTCACACCAGTCATCACACTTCGCGGACTAGACAGGCTGCTGCACCGGTAGATCGCCCCAGCGCGCGAACGCCATCCCGCAACCGGTGCCCGCTCCCGTGCGGTACACGGGGACGTACTCGTCCCACGCGAGCTTCATGCCCTCGCACGCGGTGGCCAGCGTCATCCAGTTGCGGATCTCGGAGTTGCCGGAATTGAGGAGATGGATTGGAAGCTCGAGCAGCGCCTTCGGATCGCCCGAGCGAAGTGCGCGGAGCGTCTGCATGTCGAGGTCCTCGTCGGTGACGAAATGGCTGAGACCCCCTGATGCGACGACGGCAACGCGCAGGTCCTCCGGATAGCTGGCGATCAGCTCGCGAATCGCAACGCCGAGCTCGTAGCAACGCGCCGGCAGCATCTGGTTCGGAGGCCAGTACGTGTTGACGAACACCGGCACGAGGGGAATCTTCCGCTCGCCCATCAGTTGAACCTCGACAACCCCGTATGCGTGGCCGATCCCGCCGCGCGTCGCGTCGGTGATGCCCTTTATCGCCGCGACGTCGAAATGGCGCTCGAGGAGCGAGTCGATCATGTGGAGTGCGAACGGCTCGTGGCCCGGCCAGCGATGGCGCTTGTCCATGCCGTAGCCGAGATGGACGTCATCCAAGCCGCCAACCTTCGCGCCGTAGCGCCCTCGTCGACCTTCCGTACAGCTTTCCAGCTCGGCGCCGTAGTACACCGCCAACATGGGTGTGTTGTCGAAGTCGAACAGCTCGAACTGGTCATCGCCGATGACCACGAACAGGTCGATCTCAGCCGCTGCCACGTCCTCCTTGAGCCGAGCAAGCGAGGCCGTGACCTGCTCGCGTTGGCTTTGGAGTCGCTCCGGGGCGGCGTACTCGGCGTAGCGGTTGCCGGTTGCCTGCTCGAGTTCCTCGTATGTCACCGACTGGCCAGTCGTGTCGACCAAGAGCGTCGAGTCGTGGTCGAGTTCGGCGATCTTAAGCCACGTCGGCACCTCCGATACGACCATCGGTCCGTGCGACATCCCGATACCCATCGTTAGTTCAGCCACGCTCCCACACTCCCACTCATCGTTTCGACGACCAGTTCCTTCGTGTCGACAGCCGTGCTTGTGTCGAGCTGCGCGGTAAATATATGCTATATGTCAAGTAGTTTGACCCGAACTCAACTCGCCAATCACGAGGGAGCACTGCGCGATGGTGGACGACCGTGAGTTGCGGGCTCGCCGAGCCCCGAATGGCCGCGTCTGCCGCTTGCGCGGGTGATCTCGTAGATCGGAGGTCGCGATGATCATCGACGTCCACGGGCACGTGAGCGCCCCCGAGAGCCTGTACGCGTACAAAGCAAATCTTCTGGCGCACCGAGGCGCGCACGGGCGGGGCGGGGTCAAGGCCAGCGACGACGACCTCCGCGCCGCCGTGATGCACGAGGTCGGGGCGTTCGGGATCCCGCATCTCGACCACCTTGACGCTGCTGGAATCGACCTGCAACTGATCTCGCCACGGCCGTACCAGATGATGCACAGCGAGGAGCCGACGAAGGTCGTCGAATGGTTCACTGAGGAGACGAACACCATCATCCATCGCCTGTGCGGCCTGTTTCCGGACCGGTTCCGCGGCATGGCGGGACTGCCGCAAAGCCCGCTGACCGAGCCGGCCGAGTGGCTCGGTGAGATGCGCCGGGCAATCGAGGAGCTCGGCTTCGTCGGTGTGCTGCTCAATCCCGATCCGATGGAGGGCCGCGCGCCACCGCCGCCACCGCTCGGCGATCCGTACTGGTATCCGATCTACGAGACTCTTTGCGAGCTCGACGTGCCCGCGCTGATCCACTCCGCCGGCTGCCGCCCGCCCGCACGCGAGAACTACAGCCTGCACTTCATCATTGAGGAGACGATCGCTGTCACCAGCCTGCTCGCCTCGAACGTCCGCCGCGACTTCCCCGAGTTGAAGCTGATCGTGTCTCATGCCGGAGGCGCGGTGCCATACCAGGTGGGCCGGTTCCTCGCGAACACTGCTCGGGATCCTGGAGGCGAGACCTACCTCGACCGCATGCGCACGCTGTGGTTCGACACCTGCCTCTATACGAAGGACGCGCTCGAGCTGCTGTTCAAGACGGTCGGCGTCGACCGGTGCCTCTTCGGCTCGGAAAAGCCTGGCACCGGTTCGGTACGCAATCCGGAGAACGGGCACTGGTTCGACGACATCCGCCTCCTGATCGAAGACATTGACTGGCTCAGCGAGGCCGACCGACAAGCGCTGTACGAAGGGAACGCCCAGGCACTCTTCCATCTCGACATCCCGCAGTCACAGACTGCCGAAGGAAGACCCTGACGGACGCGGACGTCGCGGGTCGGCGGCAGCTAGTCGTATGAAGCGCCCTGAAGAGGTAACCGTCCTGATCGTCGGCGGTGGGCCTGCGGGCCTGTCCTCTGCGTTGCTGCTCGAGCAGGCGGGCATCGATGCGCTTGTGCTCGAGCGCCGCGACTTCACAGCCCGCCTCCCGCGCGCGCACCTACTGAACGTCCGCACGATGGAGATCTTTCACGACCTCGGCGTGGCCGACGAAATCTATGCCCAATCTCCCTCCGACGACTCTTGGCACCGTGTCTGTTGGTACACCTCGTTCGCCGGCCAAGGTCCGGCTCGAGGACGAAAGATCGGTCAGGTGCACGCGTGGGGTGGCGGACCCGACCGGGAGCGGTACGAACAGGCGAGTCCGCGGCGGTTCGCAAATCTGCCTCAGATGCGACTCGACGGACTGCTGTGGCGTCACGCCGACGAGCGCTGCAAGGGACGGATACGGCCGCACCAGGAGGTCATCGGACTAGCGGCCGACGAGGACGGGGTCACTGCCACCGTCGTCGACCGGCGTTCTAACGACAGCTATCAGGTGCGTGCGCAGTACGTGATCGCAGCGGACGGCGGGCGGACGTGCACGCAGTTGCTCGACGTCCGCCTGATAGGCCCTCGGGCAATCGGCCGCGACATCTTCACGATGTACGTCGCCATGGACATCTCGCGGTACGCCGACGAAGAAGCACTTCTCACGTGGTTCATGAGCCCTGCCGGCCACGGTGGGCCGACCGGCACGCTGCAGGCCCTCGGCCCGGACCAGTGGGCGAATCGGTCGAGTGAATGGACCGTGTCTTTCGCGGTGTCCAAAGAGGCCGTCGTGAGCCAGAGCGTCGCGATCAGTCGCGCGCGGGAAATGCTCGGCATCGACGACCTCGAGATCACGGTGAAGGCGATCTCGCGCTGGAGCTACGACGGGCTCGTCGCCGACCGCTTCCGGCTCGGCCGAGTCTTCTTCATGGGCGATGCGGCACACCGGCATCCGCCGACAGGGGGGCTCGGGCTGAACACCGGCGTGCAGGACGCCCAGAACCTCTGCTGGAAGCTGGCGGCCGTGCTTCGCAGCCATGCGAGCGACAGTCTGCTCGACACCTACGAGTCCGAGCGTCGGCCCGTTGCCGCCTTCAATGTCGAGCATTCCCTCAGGAATGCCGGGAAACACCTGCAGATCGCTCGGGCGATGGGACTGGCGAAGGAACTGAGCGAAGCGGAGGGATGGCGCGAACTGGAAGTCTGGGCGAGCGATTCGCTGGAGGGCCGCCGGCGACGGGCGGCAACGGAGGCGGCCGTGGTCGCGAACGCAGACGACTACAGCCAGCTGAACGTCGAAGCAGGGTTCGCTTACGAGTGCGGAGCGATCGTCCCCGACGGGACGCCTCCGCCCGTGACACACGAATCGCCGATCATCTTCGAGCCGAGCACGCGACCCGGCCACCACGTTCCGCATGTCTGGCTCGGTGACGGCGGCCGGAAGGTTTCGACCGTCGACCTCGTCGCGCGCGATGGCTTTACGCTGCTCGTCTCTGGGTCCAACGCGCCCCTGTGGCAGGACGCCGTCACCGAGGCCGCGAGGCGGCACGCCTGTCGTCTAGAGCTCGTCGAGGTCGGCGACGGCACGGCGCTTGGCGACGACTCGGGGGAGTGGGCCGAGGTGCGCGGCACCGCGGACGACGGCGCACTGCTGGTCCGTCCCGACCGGCATGTGGCC
>JADGPB010000293.1 GCA_017882655.1 Propionibacteriales bacterium | reverse complement strand
TTCACGCGGGTGCTTCCGTACGAACAGGCGCGGGACGTACCCCGCCGAGCAGGGCTTTCGGACGTCGACGAGCGGGAGCTCCGTCGCGTGCTCGCCAGTCCTCGACATGCACCTGAATGGGACGAGCCCTCAACGGGTATCGGAGAAGGGAGCCCGACATAGACTCGAAACATCCGATGAAGGAGAAAACCATGGCTTCCGACGAGCAGCACGAAGACGTCACAGAGAAGGTCGACGACACGGTCATCGAGGGCGGGGCCACCCCCGCAGTTGACGCTCCCACAGGCTTCCCGGATCGATGGGGTGGTGGCCCGGACGACACGCAGCACTCCGGCGAGGCATTCGCTGAAAAGTGGTCGGGGGACCCGGACGCGCCGACCGAGAAGCAAGAGGAGTTCGGTGAGCGCTGGGCCGGTGCACCGGTCGACCCGCTGGAGCGCACCGAGGGATTCGGCGCTACGTGGTCCGGAGAGAACCAGGAGCAGCCCAAGACCTGATCGACGCAGCCGCTACTTGGTGTGCTTGTCCCAGAATGCGTCGGCGTCAGCGTCGCGACCAGCGGTCAGCAGCGCGCGCGCTCCGATGCCAGCCATCTCCGTGATGGTCGGCTGGCGGTCGCCCCACGTACGCAGCAGGCCGATGATGTGCTCGAGCTGCGCGATCCCGTCGTCCACGCGCTCCGTCGCGAAGAGAAGCCGAGCGCGTAGGAGCCGGGAGTTGAGGCCCTGAGGCTCGGCGCCGTGCTCGTACATGCGTTCCGGAATGTCCCCGAGGACGGCCAGCGCCTCCTCGAAGCGATCAGCCGTGCCGTACATGCGCGCCCTCGTGTCCCGCAGGTCGAGCCGCTCGAACTCGAAGTCCCACTCGGCGAGCAGCTCACGGAAGTCGGAGTCGGTGTACGTGCGCGCCTCGTTCGTGTCGTTGAGGTCGACCGCGAGATCGAGCTCGCGGAGCCCCGCATCGAGCCCGTCGGAATCCTGCACCGCCGTCGGCAGCTGTCGCCGCAGCACCATCAAGCCGCGTTGATCGTCGACCCGCTCCATGAGGTCGATGCCGCGTCGGAACGCCCTCACCGCCTCGAGGGTGTCACCTGCCTGTACGAGTCGCGCGTACGCGCCCCAGGCCGACCCCGACATGGCCGGCTCACCCGCGGTGTCGTACAGCTGGGCGGCCCGCTTGTACAGGCTGGACGCGCGGGAGGTCTCCTCGAGATCCGCGGAGATGTGCGCCGAGAGCTCCGTGATCCGCGCCTGCTTGACGTCTGTGGACGGCTCCAGGTAGACGTCGCTCAGGCGGGCCAGCTCCACCTGGGCGAGCCCGCTCTCGGCGGCCTCGGCGGCCTCCAGCAGGCGCCCCGTGACCCGGTACACGTCGGACAGCATCCCCTTCGCGTCGATGAACGTCTCCAGCGCGTACGCCCTGTCGGCGAGCGCCGCGGCCTGCTCGAGCAGAGGCTCGGCGCGCTCGACATCCTCATCGCTCAGCGCCAGTCGCGCCTCAGCGAGCAGCACGGCCGCGTGCGGACCGTCGCCACTCGCACGTCCTGCGCGCTCGCTCTCGGCGAGCTCGGTCGCCATCTCCTCGGGCCGCTCGAGCAGCTTGCAGGCGATCGCCCGCTGGATGTGCAAGCCAGCGGCCGTGTCGGCGTACTCACCAGGCAGCAGCATCGCGAGGCCCTCGCCGGTCCACGTGTACAGCTCCTCGGGCGAGTCGGTGCCCATGCTGTGCGCGGTGGCCCAGATGCGCCGCAGCTGGTGGTCGGAGTCGACCGCGCACGGGAAGTCGCGAACCTCCACGAGCAGCTCCGTACGGTGCTCGTCCACGATGCCCTGGACGATCCGGATCCGCGCGCGTCCGCGCTGCCCGTACGTCCCGGTCGCGTCGATGGACGGGATCATCGCGTACGCCTCGTCGTACCGCCCGTCGCGCGCCAGCAGCCACTGCTCGACGAGGAGCGCCTCAGCGTCGCTGCCGGCCTCCCGGTACAGCGCGCTCGCCGACTCGATGTACGGCCTCGCGTGGGCGGCGGTGATCGTCGGGTTGCTCCAGGCGCCGAGGTACTCGAGCGCGCCCAACGCGTTGAGGCGGGCCGCGTCGGCGCCCTCACGTAGGCGCGGCAGCTGGTCGCGCCGACGCGCCCATTCGGCGGCGATCAAGCGGACGTCGTCGACCGGTGAGTACCGCAGCGCGAGCTCGACGATGTCATCCAGCCGCTCGACGGCCAGGTTCGGCAAGTCCGCCAGAATCGGTGCCAACGGGTGTCGCTCCGCCGCGGTGGGCGGTGGCGGGGGCGCCACGGGCGCCGCGATCGGCAGCCCGGGCAGGTACGGGGCCTGCAACCACTTCTCCCAGACGTGACGGCCCAGCTCCGGCGTGCCGTTGCGCGCATCGAAGCGCTTCACCAGACCGGTCGTGTACTCCCGCAGCCGGTGCCGCAGCTCCTCGAACGCGACGTCCCGACCCTGGTACGGCACCGTGCGCGAGCCCATCCCGTGCTCGGTGGTGGCTGCATCGAGAAGCCGGGTCGCCGCGGCGGCCAGGATCATGCGGTCGTTCGGGGTCGCCGCCGAGTCGAGCAGGTGGATCCGTCGGCTGAGCACGTCGATGCCTCGGTCGATGGCCCGTGATCGGGCGAGGACGACGATGTGGGTCGCGGCCTGGTCGATCTGGGTCTCCTCATCGGCGGCGAGGCGCCAGCCGCGGCGGTGGGCGGTCATGGCCTCCTCGGCGCGACCGGTCTCCAGGAACGGCTCCATCACCACCGCGTACAGGGTGCTCGGCTCCTCGGCGCAGGTCTTCCCGCTCGCCAGCGCGGGGAGGGCGAAGTCGAGAGCGTCGCTCCATCGGCCCTGCTGCGAGCGGTAGCGGGCGCGGGCCGATGGCTCGCAGGCGATGCAGTCGCTCAGCGTGGTGCGCTCGGAGGCGAGCCAGGTCTCGAACTCGCGGTCGGCGCCGCGCACCCCCCGTACGTGGCGGGCCAGCTGGAACGCCGACTGGTGCACGGGCCCGAGGCCTTCGCCGGCCTCGGCGTAGATCCGGTACATCGCCCGCAGGTTCTCCTCGACGACCTTGAGCGGCACCTCCGGGTAGTCGAGCAGGTCACCGGTCATCCACTTCAGCTGCCAGAGGAACGTGTGGCGCATGTCATCGTCGAACCAGCTGGGCCTTCTCTCGTAGCGCTGCATGACCCAGTTGAACGGGGTGAACATCTTGGGGCCGGAGCTCGAGTACTCGTAGGCCTCGACGAGGAGCAGCCGCGCTCGAGTGCTGAGGTCCTCGTAGCCGAGCTCGTCCGCGAGCCGTACGGCCTGCTCGCTCAGCGGCACGCGCTGCGTGAGCGGGAGGGCCCTTGCCTGCTCCATGAGGACGAACAGGTCGTCCGGGTCAGCCATGGTTGTCCCGCATCGCACGGTCGAGCAGCCCGAGGAACGACCGGTCGAGGGCGGCCAGGTCGGCGGCGCGGAGGCGGTGATGACCCATCAGCAGGGCCCGCGTGTAGAGGGATTCGACGCCCATCGCCGCCATCGCCGGGTCGCGGACCTCGAGCAGCCGCCGTACGGTCTGGTTGTCGTCGTTGAGCAGCAGCCGGGCGCGTGCGCTGGCGCCGTCGTCGAACGCACCGAGGATCGCGGTCCAGGTGTCGTCGGCGGTGTCGGCGACTGCTCGCCGCTCGCGCCGCTCCTGAGCGGTCTCGGAGTCGAGGTAGAGCGCGGGCAGCGAGGACGGCGAGAAGCCGCGCAGCTCGAGGTCGACGTCGAGCCGGTCGAGTGCCGCGCGCATCTGGTCGAGCGGCCAGGCGACGGCCGACTCACGGGACATGTCGACCGTACGGATGTGGGAGTCGAGGTCGTCGGGCGTCAGGGGAACCACGTGGGCGCCGGGCAGCACCGTGCCGGCCTTGAGCAGCAGGTCGTACTCGTAGACGTAACCGCCGTTGACGATCTCCATCCCCTGAGCCGCGCCGACCTGTGCGACCTGGCGGAAGTCGTCGACGGTACGGGTGACGTAGATGGTGGGCGTGCGGGTCATGAGGTCCGGCAGCGTGCTCTCGCCGGTGTTGGTCTCGAACGGCAGCAGGGGTAGCAGGGTCTTGAGCATCTCCTCGTCGGCGAGCGCCATGCCCTTCGCCGCCACGTGGTGGATCCGCAGGAACTCGCGCATGCGGCCCGGCTCGGTGGCGGCCAGGC
>JADGPB010000292.1 GCA_017882655.1 Propionibacteriales bacterium | reverse complement strand
CCCTGGACACGCGGGTCGGCCACGGGCGGAAAGGGGTCCCCGACCTCCACGATCGGTGACGCCGAATCGCAGATCAAGAAGGTCCCGGATGAAAGGAAACCGTAGCGGCGGGAAAAGCGCGATGCTGCTACGCCTGACTTCGTGGTGTCGGCCTGCGCGGTGGGCGCCGAGGTAGCGCTGCGGTCGAAACCACGGCAGCGACAGCGGACTGCCCGCACTGCGGCGTGCTGGCCCGCACGGCCGCCGACCGGGCGGATCGGAGACCTGCTGCCCATCTGCGGCTGACCGACCGTACTGCTCTGGTCGAAACGGCTGTGGCGCTGCATCGAGCCGTCTGCGCGCCACGCACCTGGTCAGAGACCACCGTCAGATCCGGCCGCGGACGCTGCTGACCGTGCCCGTCCAACTGTGGGCGATGCGGCAGGTCGGACAGGGGCGTGAGACGCGCGATTCCGCCGGGGAGGGTGACCTCGATCCGCGCGGGCGCGCGCGCAGCTGGGCCAGACCTGCGCCGCCACTACCGGCGGCCGCGGCTCAATCACCCCACCTTGTCGAGACCCTCACCGATTTCGCGAAACGTCTCATTTCGCGATGAGTGCAAGCGGTGACCCACGACGATGAGGGCCGCAATCGGCGGTTCTATGACCTCGGCGAAGGCCAGACCCACAATCGTCGCATAGAACGCCAGATGCTCGACCGGTGTCCGCCGGGACGGCACGATCTGCCGTGCCAAGTGCAGGGGATTCAGCGCTGCCCACGCGGAACCAGGACCGGCCCAGCCGGACGCGACCTGAGGCTCCGGCTCGGTAGCCGACATGTCATCGGCCTCCGGAGAGGCCGTGCTAGGAGGCGCCATGTGCCATCCTCCCACCGTCTCCGTTGCTGGACGCCACCGATCCGGAGATCATCTACACACAGCGTCCCGACCCGACGCGGCGAGAGCCGCCGGTCTTCCGGAATCTGTGAGACCGTCAACGGCAACTGGGCCCAGCCGGACATGACCAATGAGCTGGGTGCCTCCGTGACGCAAGCCTTGCTCGCCCTCAACGCGTGCTGGGGCATGGCCACGGTCGGACGGGTGCTCCTCGCCCGCCGTCCAGCGCTGGTTTCCGGCCCGATGGGCCTACACCTGCTGCCGCTCACCGCCACCTTTGTGATCATCGCGCTTGGCTGTGGAAATTGAACCTAAAACGGGTCGAGTCGAGCGGGCCGACCTTGAGCGTCGGCTGTTCATGCAGGGGAGGAAGCAGTGAGCGACCATGCGCCAGAGCTTCGCGACGAGAAGGGTGGCTATTCCCTCATACGCTCGCCCATCTACGCCTCAGCCCGGCAACGGTTGGCCGCTGGGCTTCTCGAACCGGAACCGTTCCCGGCTCGGCGGGAACTCCGGTGGGTTAAGGCACTTGCGGTACCAAAGGACGTCCGTTCCTGATGGGAAGTCCTCGACTCGACCCACCAGTTCGTAGCCGTTCCGTTCATAGAGAGATCGAGCCTGAAAGTCGTAGGTGAAGTGGACGGTCTGTGAGCACCCGCGCGCCGCCGCCTCGGCTTCGGCGGCGGCGAGGAGCTGTGTCGCGAGGCCGCGACCTCGAAGACTCGGCTCCACCCACAGGTTCTGCAGCTCGCAGCAGTCGCCCCAGGTCCATCCGCTGATGCCGGCAACGACCGTGCCAGCGTCGCGCACGAAGATCGCCAGGTCGACTTCGTCACCGAGTCCCATGGCGGCGGAGGCCTCACGACGGATCTGCGCTTCGAGGACTTCGATGTCGCGCGGATCCGGATGGTCCTCGACGTGGAACTCCACAGGGACCGAACTCGTCAGACCCCGACGATTTGCTCGATCAGCGAGACGTCATCGAAGTACGTCCGGAATGACCGGATCTTCCCCTCGCGGAAGTCGGCCACGGTGACGCCGGCCAACTTGACACGCCGTCCCGTTGCGTCCAACACCGCATCCGCGTCGAGGACGAGTGGCCCCGTGTGATCGGCTTCGACGACCCATTCGGCGAACGCCTTGTTGCCCACTTCGTCGAGTCCTCGGAACCATATGACGACGTTGGAAAACGCCACCTCCCGGAGGGCGGAAAGGTCAGCGAGTGCTGTCAGCCCCGACACGGTCGCGTACGGCGACCAACCGACGACATCGTCGGTGAACAGGGTGCCCAGATCAACCGATGCGCCGCCGACCTCAGCCTCGAGCGCCTTCAACAGCACGTCTTTGCGTGACTCACTCATTGCAGCCCCCCGTTCATGTCGTAATCGATCTGTTCAACGGCTTCCGGCAATCCGACGTGCGGTCAGGACCCGAGGGCCTTCGCCTTGGCCGCCGCGAACTCTTCATCTGTCAGCGCGCCCGAGGCGTGCAACTGTGCGAGGTGTTCGATCTCGTCTGCCGGGTCCACCGGAGGCGGCGCATACTGCGTCTGCTCCGGGTAGTCGTCGGCAGGCGCCTGGTCGTCGGCCGGCTGCTGCTCCGCCTGCTTCTTGTACTCGTGGTGAGCCACCGCCGCCCCGGCAATGAGCGCCCGGCGCCTTGTCCGTCGCCTGAATCCCATGGAGAACTCCCCCGTTCGTTCGGCCGACCACAGACCTGGCTGGCGGCGTCCGAAGTAGCACACCAGCGGCCAGTAGATTACACGCGTGCGGACGCCGATCAGGAACCCGCCGGACCCGATGTACGCGGAGTTCGAGGTACACCGGACGATGATCCGCGACCGCGTTCGCACCGAGGCCTTCCGCCGTGCGATCGAGTCGGTGGTGCGCCCCGGCCACGTCGTGCTCGACGTCGGGGCGGGAAGCGGCATCTTGAGCCTATTCGCGGCGCGGGCGGGTGCTGCACGCGTCTACGCGGTGGAGCGGACGACGGTCGCCGTCCTGGCGCAAGGGCTGGCCGCCGCGAACGGGGTCGCGGACATCGTCCAGGTGATCCACGGCGACGTCATGGACGTCGAGCTGCCGGGACGCGTCGATGTGATCGTCTCGGAGTGGCTCGGAGGGTTCGGGATCGACGAAGGGATGCTCGGTCCGGTCATCGCCGCCCGTGACCGCTGGCTCAAGCCGGGCGGGGTCATGATCCCCCGCTCGGTCACGGCCTGGACCGCGCTGGTCAACGATCGGTACAGCGGGGAGATGGTGGAGTTCCTGCGGGACAACCCGTACGGCCTCAAGCTCGATGACCTGGTCGAGATGACCGTCAACGAGATCTTCTATTCCGGCACCTTCCGTCACCTTGCGGCGGGTGACAGGCGCTCCGAGCCGAGTCGGTTGTGGACGACGGACGCGGACCTGATCCCGCTCGATCAGGCGCAGGCGCCTCACGAAGCCGAGACCCTGCTGCCTGTCCGCGACCACGGAACGGCGAACGCGCTCGCACTTTGGTTTAGCGCCGAGCTCGCGCCCGACATCTCGCTGTCCGTGGGCCCCGGCGATCCACCGACGCACTGGGGGATGACAACGGCCCCGCTGCGCTGGCCCGTGCAGCTCACGCCCGGCATGGTCGTCCGCGCCAGAGTCAGGACCGCCCCGGCTCGGCCCATCGGGACATGGACGAGCTGGGCCGTCGCGCTGCCAGGCGCCGACTGGGAGGAGCACGACGAGGAGGCGGTCTGGGAGGAGATCGATGACTGAGCAATCTCAGAGCCGTGAGGGGGCTCCCCGGCCTGCCGAGGACACGCCGGGCCTTAGTACCACGGCCGGTGCGCCCAGTGATCAGGAGGTGATCGTCCAGCGGTAGTGACCTGGCGTGAAGCTCGTCGTCCCACGAGGGCCCCATGGCGGGCTCCATCTGTTCACACTTTACTTCACAGCCCTGACCTGTGGCGCAAGGGCCAAGAGGGTGACGGTCGTGTCGCCCAGCGTTCGCCTGGCGCCGCCGCCCTGAGGCTCAGCGGGAACGCCAGCTGCCGAGCGATGCGCTGGTGTCAGATCTGGCGTTGGTGTCAGCGTTGGTGTCAGTGGGTCGGGCAGACCCCTTCAACAACGAAGCCGCAGGCCTGTGACCTGCGGCTTCACCTGTCGGGACGACAGGATTTGAACCTGCGACCCCTTGACCCCCAGTCAAGTGCGCTACCAAGCTGCGCCACGTCCCGGTCGGCCCAGTCTATCCCAAGCGCCGCCCACCGGCCGTCCCGTGGCGAGCCTGCCCGCCCGATCGGCGCGCCTTCTCCCGTACCCGCACCGCCACATCGACCGGAC
>JADGPB010000291.1 GCA_017882655.1 Propionibacteriales bacterium | reverse complement strand
CTTCACCATGCACAACGTGCGCAAGACGCTCGGGGAGAAACTGATCCTCGACAACGTGACCATGTCGTTCTACCCCGACGCGAAGATCGGCGTCGTCGGTCCGAACGGCGCGGGCAAGTCCACGATGCTCAAGATCATGGCCGGCCTCGAGCACGCCAACAACGGCGACGTCATGCTCGCCAAGGGCGCGACCGTGGGCATGCTGATGCAGGAGCCGCCGCTCACCGAGGACAAGACCGTCCTGGAGAACGTGCAGGAGGGCGTCGCCGAGACCAGGGCGCTGCTCGACCGGTACAACGAGATCAGCGCCGAGCTCGCCGACCCGGACGCCGACTACGACACCCTGCTTGCGGAGATGGGCGACCTGTCGACCGAGCTCGACCACCGCAAGGCCTGGGAGCTCGACTCGAAGCTCGACCAGGCGATGGATGCGCTGCGCTGCCCCGACCCTGACCTGCCCGTGAACATCCTGTCCGGCGGTGAGCGGCGTCGCGTCGCACTGTGCAAGCTGCTGCTCCAGGAGCCCGACCTGCTGCTCCTCGACGAACCCACCAACCACCTCGACGCGGAGAGCGTTGCCTGGCTCGAGGGCCACCTCAAGGCGTACCCGGGCGCGGTGCTCGCCGTGACCCACGACCGGTACTTCCTCGACAACGTCGCCGGCTGGATCTGCGAGGTCGACCGCGGGCAGCTGCATCCGTACGAGGGCAACTACTCCACGTACCTCGAGACCAAGCGCGCACGCCTCGCCATCGAAGGCAAGAAGGACGCCAAGCGCGCCAAGATCCTCGAGCGCGAGCTCGAGTGGGTGCGCCAGAACCCGAAGGCCCGCCAGGCGAAGAGCAAGTCGCGTCTGACGAGGTACGAGGAGCTCGCGGCTGAGGCCGAGCGTGGCCGTCCGATGGACCTCGCGGAGATCAACGTGCCGGCCGGCCCCCGTCTGGGTGCCGAGGTGCTCGAGGGGATCAAGCTGACCAAGGGCTTCGGCGACCGGGTGCTCATCGACAACCTGTCGTTCACGCTGCCTCGTGCCGGCATCGTCGGCATCATCGGCCCGAACGGTGTCGGCAAGACCACGCTGTTCAAGATGGTCGTGGGCGAGGAGCAGCCGGACTCGGGTGCACTGAAGGTCGGTCAGACCGTCAAGTTCTCGTACGTCGACCAGGGCCGTTCCGGCCTCGAACCCAACAAGAACGTCTGGGAGGTCGTCTCGGACGGCCTCGACCACATCAAGGTCGCGAACTTCGAGATGCCTTCGAGGGCGTACGTGGCGTCGTTCGGCTTCAAGGGCCCCGACCAGCAGAAACTCGCCGGTGTGCTGTCCGGCGGAGAGCGGAACCGCCTCAACCTCGCTCTGACACTGAAGCAGGGCGGCAACGTGGTCCTGCTCGACGAGCCGACCAACGACCTGGACGTCGAGACGCTGCAGTCCCTCGAGGACGCGCTGCTCGACTTCCCCGGCTGCGCCGTCGTGATCTCCCACGATCGCTGGTTCCTCGACCGCGTCGCCACCCACATCCTCGCGTGGGAGGGCGACCACGACGAGGCCGCCAGCTGGTTCTGGTACGAGGGCAACTTCGGCGACTACGAGGAGAACAAGGTCTCCCGCATGGGCATCGAAGCGGCTCGTCCGCACCGCGCCACCCACCGCAAGCTCACCCGCTGATCGCCCGCGGCCCTCACGGTGCCTCGCTAGGGTTGGATTCTCAGGAGGAGGTACTCGATGGGCTGGTTCGGTGATCTGCTGGCGCGGGTGCGCGGCGCGAGTGACGACGACGACTCGCCGGTGGTCGAGCGGCCGCTGAACATGGACGTCCGGGCGGGCCAGCTCGCCGAACTGCGCACCACGCTCGAGGAGATCGTCGAGGCGATGGAGTCCCAGACCGCCCGCATGGACAACCCCGGCTGGCGTGGCAGGGCCCGCGACTACTCGTACGCACTCGGCGGCGTCCGCGAGCTCTTCGGCCATCCGACACGGGACGGGCTGTACGAGGTGCTCGGGTCCGTACGGCCCCTCTACCGCGGGCCGGTGCCGGAGGGGTACGAGGCGCTGTCGGGGCTGAACGAGCGTCTGCTCGCGGTCCTCACCCAACTCCAGCAGCCCGCACCGGGCGAGTGACTCGGCCGACCGCCGAGGAGACGCGCGGGTGACCGAGCCGCTGACCTTCGCCGGAGAGGTGTGGATCGCGCCGGGCGACGGCGCGTGGCACTTCACCACCGTTCCGCCGGAGATCGCCGAGATCATCCACCTCGCCTCGGGACCGAGGGTCGGCTTCGGATCCGTACGGGTTCGGGTGACGGTCGGTGACAGCTCGTGGTCCACTTCCGTCTTCCCCAACACGCGCGACACGTACGTGCTGCCACTCAAGCGCTCGGTCCGAGACGCCGAAGGCATCCTCGCGGGAGACGTGGTCGACGTGCTCCTCACCCTCGCCTGACCTCGCGCACAGCCTGCCGAGCGGTACAGGTGCTCTCGCGGAGGGGTACAGGTGCTCTCGCGGAGCAGTACAGGTGCTCTCGCGGAGGGGTACAGAGTCTCTCGCCGAGGTCAGCGGTTGCGCAGGAGCTCGGCGAGTGTGATCGCGTTGAGTTCCGTCAGGTCGCTGACCTGCTTGCGGCAGCTGAAGCCGTCGGCGAGGACGATCGCGTCCGGACCGGCGTCCCGCAGCGCCGGCAGCAGCTCGTTCTCGGCGACCAGCAGAGACATGTCGTAGTGGCCCTGCTCGACGCCGAAGTTGCCGGCCAGGCCGCAGCATCCGCCGAGCGTCACGACGTCCGCGCCGGTCTTCTCCAGCAGCGCAGCGTCCGCCGACCAGCCCAGCACGGATGCGTGGTGGCAGTGCGGCTGAGCGACGATCGTCGTCCCTGCAAGATCGGGAGGCGTCCAGTCGGGGGTGTCGGCGAGCAGCTCGGCCAACGTCCGGACGCCGTTCGCCACCTCGCGCACCCGAGGATCGTCCGGCAGCAGCTCGAGGGCGTCGGAGCGCCACACCGCCGTACATGACGGCTCGATCCCGACCACCGGCACGCCGGACGCCACGATCGGATGCAGGATGTCCAGCGCGTGCCGCAGCTGGTGCCTGGCGCCGTCGAGCTGGCCGGTCGTGATCCACGTGAGCCCGCAGCACGCGGCCTTGTCGAGGAACTGCGGGTCGTACCCAGCCTCGCGCAGCACGTCGATCAGCGCCTCGGTGGTGGACGTCTCGAAGCCGTCGGTGAACGAGTCGACCCAGATCACGCACGGCTTGCCGTCCGGGATCATCGTCTCGTCGACCCGCTCCTGCGCGACGACTCGGTTCGGACGCGACGCGAACCGTGGCAGCGGCCGCCGCTGGTCGACGCCGGCCGCCCAGCGCGCGATGTGGACGATCCCCGGCACCCCGAGCAGCGCGTTCGCCAGCCGTCCGAGTCCGGGAACCCGGCCGACGAGCCGGATCCAGCGGGGCAGCCAGCCGAGCGAGTAGTGGCTGCGTGGCCGAACGCGTCCGCGGTAGGCCTCGTCGAGGACGTGCGACTTGTACGCGGCCATGTCCGTACCGGTCGGACAGTCGCTCGAGCACCCCTTGCACGCAATGCACAGATCGAGAACCTCGTGGACCTCCTCGGCCTGCCAGCCGCCGGTCACGAGCGAGCCGTTGACCATCTCCTGCAGCACCCGTGCGCGGCCGCGCGTCGACTTCGCCTCGTCGTGGGTCGCCTGGTAGGTCGGGCACATCACGCCGCCCGCCGAGTCAGCCGCGACGCACTTGCCGACCCCGGTGCACCGGTGGACATCGGCCGCGAACTCCGGATGGCTCACGCTGATCGGCGACGACCGCCGCTCCCACTCGCGGATCTGGCTCTCCACCGGATCGGGGTCGACCAGCACGCCCGGGTTCATCAGCCCCTGCGGGTCGAAAAGGGCCTTGACCTTGCCGAACAGCTCGATGGCGCCCGGCGAGTACATCGCGCTGAGCAGCTCCGAGCGTGCGCGGCCGTCGCCGTGCTCACCGGAAAGGGATCCGCCGTACGAGGCCACGAGCCGGGCCGCGTCCGTGACGAACTCCTTGTAGCGCTCAGGACCGTCCTCATCGACCAGCGGGAAGTCGATGCGGCAGTGCACGCAGCCGTCGCCGAAGTGGCCGTACGGGAGACCGTGCAGGTTGTACGAGTCGAGCAGGGCGTCGAAGTCGCGCAGGTAGGCGCCCAACCGCAGCGGC
>JADGPB010000290.1 GCA_017882655.1 Propionibacteriales bacterium | reverse complement strand
GTCGTCGATGACCACCATCCGTACAGCCGGGTCGGGACCGCGGAGCACAGCCATGGCCGCGTCGGAATCCCCGTCCCGGATCGCCTGGGCAAGCTGTTCGATCGCCCCCTCGTACCGCCACGTATGACGCAGTCGCACCAGAGGCAGCGGTGGGGGAGCGGCTTCGGTGGGAGGCTCCTCGACCGCGGCTGCGATGTCGGCCAGCACAGCCCCCGCCTCGACAGGCGCCAGCTGTTCGGGGTCTCCGACGAGTACCAGCCGGGCGTCGCTGCGTACTGCAGGCAGGAGCCTGGCCATCATCGACAACGGCACCATCGACAGCTCGTCGACGACCACGACATCGGCGGGCAGCGGGTTCTCCGCGGTGTGGATGTAGCGACGCCCCGGTTGCCAGCCCAGGAGCCGGTGGAGCGTGGACGCTCGCGCCCCCACGATCGCCGCCCTGTCGGCATCGCTCACGGGAAGCTCCGCCACCACCTTGCGCACGGACTCCTGAAGTCGAGCAGCGGCTCGCCCTGATGGTGCCGCCAACGCGACCACAGGCGGCCTTCCCAACTCTGCGGCGACAAGCGCCAATGCTCGCGCAACCGTGGTCGTCTTGCCCGTACCCGGACCGCCCGCGAGCACCGTGAGCCACGACTTCGCCACCGTCACCGCCGCCAACCGCTGCAGATTCGGCTCTCCGGCCGGCAGCACGTCGCCCGCGGAAAGCTCGTCGGCGAGACGCTCGATGCGGGCGTCGTCGACCACCGGTGGTGGCTGGGTACCACGACGGAGCAGCTCGGTGCGGACAAGCTCCTGGTCGGCCCAGTACCGCTCCAGGTAGAGCCGGCCGCCGACCCACCGCAGCGGCCGAAGACCCGGCTCGTCCGCACCCACCGTGACGAGCGGGCTCGTGGTCAGCACTGCGAGCCACTCGCTCGGACCCGGCCACGGGAGGGGATCGGCCGGCGGCGACTCGAGCGAAGCCAGCACGTCCCCGATCACCGACTCGATGTCGACGCACACGGCCCCCAGCCGCAGAGCGCGCACGGCCAGGGCCAGACCGAGCGTGGCCACGTTCGACACCTCGCCGTACAGGAACGCGACCCTTCGAGCCACCTGCACGTCGGCGACCTCGAGCACTCCCGCCTCGGCGAACGGTGTGAGAAGACCAGTGGCCGCGATCGACACGTACCGCTCGGCGATCATCGGACACCCGCCAGCACGTCGGACAGCGCCAGCACCAGGCCGGTCGGTGGGCGCCACGAGAACACGCCGCACGGCATGCCGTCGATCACCGGCGTGTCCGGTCCCGCCATCCCTCGGACGAACAGGTAGAGCATCCCCCCGAGATGACGGTCCGGGTCGTACGACGGCTGCCGCCACCGCAGGAACCGGTGCAGCGCGACGCTGTAGAGCAGGGCCTGCAACGGGTAGTGGGCGTCCATCATCGCCTCGGCCATGACGGCGGGCGTGTAGTTGCGCAGGAGGAGCGGGCTGCCGGGTTGTCCGAGCCGGTTGGTCTTGTAGTCGATGATGACGAAGCGGCCTCCGACCCGCAGGGCCACGTCGATGCTGCCCGTGAGGAACCCGCGCAGCGTGCCCTGGTCGACCGGTGCCCGCCGCAGTCGTTCGCCGTAGTCGCGCAACAGATCGCCGTCCCCGAGCCACGTGTCGAGGGTGTCGGCGATCGTCTGTACGGTCGCGCCTCCAGCCGGGGTTCCGAGCGGCAGCTCGAAGTCGAGCTCGGCGATGCGGTCCCGCGCGGGGATGTCGGTCAGTGTCAGCCCGTCCGCGAGCGGTCCGAGTGGGGTCGCCAGTACCGGGAGCAGCCCGGCGACCAGATCGCTCTCCGTCACGCCCGGTACGGGGAGGCGTGCGGCCTCCGCGGCGACGATCCGCGCGAGGTCGTCAGCCGGTGTCGGCGAGTGAGGGTCGAACGTCTCGAACACCACGTGTACGAGGCTGCCGAACGCGACCCCGCCCGGTAGGTCGGCCATCGGTGACGGGGCGTCGAGCGCTGGGTCAGCCGCCGTGTCGGTCGTGACAGGCACGGGAGCCCCGTCATCGGAGCCCTCCGGAGTGAGGTCCGCCGGAGTCGGGGGCTCGTCGATCAAGAGCGGGCTCTCCAGGGCGAACGCGCCGTGTGCGGACGCGGTGATCGCGGAGTACGACGTGCGACGCCAGCCGGTGTCCACCACACGGGTGAGCACCAGCGGCTCGATCTCCGTGTGAGCCGCGACCGTGCGAGCGGGTGCAGGCCTGTCGCGGGCGACCATCTCTTCGATCGCGATGTCGGCGCCCGCCAGTCGAGCGATGAGATCCAGGTCGCCGCGGACCTCTACCCGCGCCGGGACACTCGGACCCGGCTTGCGGAAGAGCACACGCTGCAGGGCCGCTTCAGCGGTCCGGTCAGTGCGCCCCCACCAGGCGGTGACATGGCACTTGGCCCGGGTGAGCGCCACGTACAACGCCCTCAACCCCTCGCCGTCCTCCTCGGCCCGCATGGCCTGCTCGCGCTCCTGACGGCCTGGCTCTGCGTTGCCCCCGATGTCCAGCACCCGTACGGACCGGCCCTCACGCTGCTCGTGCAGCTGGATCGGCTTGTCGTTGACGCTCGGCACGTACCGGGTGGCCAGCTCTGGCAGGTACACCACCGCGAACTCCAGGCCCTTCGCCTGGTGGACCGTGAGGATCCGTACGGCCGCGTCGTCGGTCTCCAGCCGGCGTGACCTGTCGTCGCCTCGATTCGCCGATCCGTGGGACTCGAGCTCGAGCCACGCGGCAAGCCCGGGCGGAGTGGCGCCGGATCTGAGCTGCTCGGCCTGAAGCAGCTCCGCCACGTGCCGCAGGTCCGTGAGTCTTCGGTCTCCGTCCGGAAGCTGCACGACCCGGGCCGCGAGCCCTTCCGCGAGGAGGACCTGCATCAACCCTGCGACGCCGTCGCTCCGAAGCAGTCGGCCCCAACGCCGGATCTCGCCGGTGAGTCCTGCAATCCCGTCCTCGTCGGCGGCGATGAGGTCGTTGAGCGTCCAGCCCACGAGGTCGGTGAGGGCAGCCACCCGTACCGCGGCCTGCCTCGGCCGGTCGATCGCGAGCAGGAGCTTGCGCCAGTCTTCGGCCGCGGGGGACGTGAGCACGCTCAGAACGCCCGTGAAGACGGCGGGGATCTGGGCCTTGGCCAGCTGCGCGTGGATGGTGCGTCCTCGCCGGTTGCTCGTCACGATGACGGCGACATCGTCGGCCCGCAACGGACGGTCAACCCCACGCCCCACGAGCCGCGCCCCGGAGGCCAGGAGGCGTCCGATGTCCTCGGTGAGGTCGGTGTCGACCGCCCGTGAGTGGTTCGACGACCGCAGGCTGGTTCCCGGCTGGACCCTCAGGCGCATGGGGTGCCGCCACGGCCCGGCGACTTCAAGCCGTTGGGCGTCCTCGAGGCTCTCGACGGGCCCGACCGTGATCTCGGGCGCACCGAGCTGAGCTCCGGCGAACACCGTGTGCACGGCCCGGACAAGGTCAGGTGTCGCGCGACGGTTCACGCCGAGGTCTTGGGCCTCGTGGTCGCGTACGGCGTCGAGGTACGCGTGGACACCCGCACCACGAAATCCGTAGATCGACTGTTTCGGGTCGCCGATGAGCACGACCGTCGCGGACCCCACGAACGACTCGCGAAGGATCTCCCACTGCACCGGGTCGGTGTCCTGGAACTCGTCGACGAGGACCAGGGGAAAACGGTGCCGCACACGTTCCCGCGCATCAGTGCCCACCACCGGGTGCCTCAGCGCATCGAGCAACCGGGTCTGCATGTCATCGAACGTGTACAGACCGACCTGCCGCTTCCTGCGTTCGACTCTGGCTCGCACAGCCTCGGCGAACGAACGCCGCTCCGCGCCACGCGCGGTCGCGCCCACGGTGGGGACGAGCGGGAGGGACGGGTTGTCGACGGCCGCTTTGCCGATCCGGACGGCTGTCGGGTAGTCGAACGGGACACCGTCGGTCCGCGCATAGCGGGCGAGGTATTCGTCGTTGACCGCCTGCTCGACGAGGTCGTCCACGTTCTCGACCGCGATGGCCTCCGGGTCATGATCGGCCAGGACGCCCAGCTCCGCGAGCATCCGGTCGCAGAACTGGTGCGTCGTACAGATCATCGCAGCGTCGAATCCCACCAACGCCGACGCGATCCTCTCCCGCGCCGCCGACAGCGGGGTGCGGTCGAGCACC
>JADGPB010000289.1 GCA_017882655.1 Propionibacteriales bacterium | reverse complement strand
CTTGGTCGTCGACGTGATCTGCGACACCGCGGTGCTGAAGATCCCGGCCAGCTGCGCGCCGTTGGCGGCGCAGAAGTAGAAGTCGCCGTCCGAGTTCTCCTGGGCCGCTTGGAGCGGGTCGGCGCAGTTGTAGTTCGCCGCGCTCGGAAGACCATTGGGCGCCGGCGAGGCCGCGGCCGCCAGCACGTCGTCGACGTTGCTGCCCGAGGTGGTGCCGTTGTTGTAGTTCACGCTGCACTTGGCCGTGGTGGCCTGCCCGTAGCCGATCATGATGACCGTGATGCCGGCTGCCTTGGCGTTGGCCGCGACCGTCTTGAGGTTGGTGCAGCCCTGCTCGCCGTTCCACGGGCTTCCCGACACAGGGTCGGTCGCGTCGGTGAGGTTCGTGCTGCCGAGGCTCGTGTTCGAGTCCTTGTACAACGGAGGGCTGTTGCTGCTAGTCAGGTACCCGTTGAATGCGATCGACTCCTCAGGGACGCCGTCGGTCTCCATGATGATGGCCTGCTTGACGGTAGCCCCTGTGGGAAGAATCGCCTGGCGCGCAGTGCTGAGCGTGCCCAGGTTGTTCCCATTCAGCGATGGGTTGAGCAGCATGCGCGCCGCCGCCTTGAGAGGTGCAGCCAGGTGCGTGCCCCAAGGCTGGCTTGCCTGGTTCATGCAGTTGACGTTCTTGACGAGTGTGCTGCTCGCGTTGAGCGATCGCGTTGTGCTTGTCAGATTGCCGGTGAGGTAGTCGTTCGAGAAGTTCATGTTCATCCAGTTGCCGACTCGATCAGCGCCATCGACAGGCTTGTTGTCGGAGTTGGCCGCGAGGTACGTGTCGCAGCCGTTCTTCGTGGTGCTCTTGTGGATCGTGCCCAGCGTCACGAACTGGTACTCCGGGGTCATCGACGACAGGGTGCTGGCGATGCCCGACTGCATGCTGGCGAAGACCGAGGCGGAAAGCGATGAGGTCCGGTCAGCGACGAACGCGATGTCCATGGCGTTCGGCTGGGCCGTGCCGCACGCTCCCCGGCAAGACACTGAACTCACGGCGCCGGTCGAGCCGGAGTTGATGCCGATCGCCGGCGCGAAGTAGAACGGGACGTTCTTCTGGCCGTCGACCCTGACGGTGTTGCACGTCGCAGTAGCCGGGCACGGGATGGCGCAGAAGGACGTGTCGCAGACGACACCGCCGACGCCGTTCATGTAGCCCGAACCGCCGGGGTTGCAGTTCCAGGGGGATATTGACCCAGGTGCGACCTGCTTCGTGGCGCCCGTCGAAGCAACCATGCACCAGAGAGTCACGGTGGGCGTGTAGGACAGGTCGGACTTGTGCGCGTAGTCGAGGGCGGCCGTGACCGCTCCCGCGGGATCGCCGGGAAGGTAGCTCGCGCCGGCCTGCGCCGCGGCGTCTGTGATGTTGCGCAGCGTCTGGCGCTGCAGCGCGAGGTTCGCGGTGTCGAACGACAGGGCCGCGGCACCCATGAGGATCGTCAGCGTCAGCGCGATGACGATAGCCGTGGCTCCACGCTCTCTCGTACGAGACCACCGCAGGCCAAGGACCTCGAAGGACTGCTTCATCCTGACGTTCATGGTCAGCCCTCGACCCTCATGTAGCTGGTCCCGGTCAGCGTCGCGTTCGTGAGCGCCGGGAACAGACCTGTGAGGCCGGTGTAGTTCACGGTGACGACGACGGTTGCCACGCTGTTCGGCGGGGGCGCGCTGGGGTTGCACGTTGAGAACCCGGGTGTCGTGCAGGTGTACGTAACGGTCTTGGTGCCCGAGACTGAGCTGAGCGCGCTGAGCGCCGCCGCCTGAATGTCTGCGGGGCTGTAGCGGAGGCTCGCCATCCGGACACCCTCACGGGCGGCGTTGCCGACCATGGTGCGCGCATTGACTGCGAGGCCGAACTCGATGGATCCGAAGATCAGAACGATGAGCAAGGGCACAACGAGCGCGAACTCGACCGCCGCCGCACCTCTGTCGCGCCATCGGCGCAACTTTCGTGTCACCATAAACATCCGAGTCGGCAGGGAACAACCGACTCGTGCCTCCCCCCCAGGTTGCACTGAATCTGAGGCAGAGGGTAGCAGCAATACCTAAGGGTATGTAAAGGGCTATGAGGACAATCACACTGTCCCTGCGATGACGCAAACGCCGTTGACCGCGGCTTCGTGACCGTACCGTGACAGGCGCCACCCGGCTTCCAGGGACCCTCCATACCCCCCGCCAGATCGAGACCTGATCGTGATGTGGTCACTTCGTCCAGCGGCTGAGATGTCTGGCATCCTGTGTATACCACACAGTGGTCTATAGCCTGGGGGGCTGCAGCGGAGCACGCGCAGCCCCTTGGTGCTGTTCAGGGGCCTTTCCTGTTGCGCCGAGCGCCAGCCCGCACCTCCGCAGCTCCCGTCAGGAAACCGGCTCTACCGCCGGGCCCCTCATCGACTCGGTGCCCCGGTCGAACGTCGTTGTCGCACCCATGTGGCGGCTGACCAGGGTGAACGCGAGCGCGAGGCCCAGGTAGGCAACCACGAGGCCGAGGAAGATCGGCACCGATACCCCGTCCTCCGGCAGCACGAACGCCGCGATCACGGCCGCCACCACCATGGAGGCATTGAAGATCATGTCGTACAGGACGAAGACTCGGCCCTTGTAGCTGTCCTCGATGTGCGCCTGGACGAGCGTGTCCGTACAGATCTTGAACGACTGCGACGTCAGCCCGAGCAGGAACGAGGCGGCGACGAGCGTGACCTTCTGGAACACCGACCCGGGGAACGCCTGGAACACGGCCGAGGCAACCGTCAGCACGATCATCCAGCGGCGCACCCCGAAACGGGACGCCATAGGAGGCGTCACGGCGGACGCGGCGAAGAAGCCGATGCCCGTGGCCAGCGCCCAGATGCCGAGGTCTTTGATCGTGGCGTCGACGTCGCTCACCGAGTGGAAGTGGTTCCGGTAAATGAGGATCGTGCCGACCATGGCGATGCCCCACACCACCCGCTGGATCCCGATCATCGTGAGACCGAGAGCCGCCGGGCGGTGGTGCGCGAGATGTCCTACCGCCGCCTTCAGCCCGCGGAGCACGTCGGCTGCGGTGTGGTGATGACGATGGTCAGGGCCAAGGGCTGTACGGGAGAAGCGGCTGGCCAGGAACGCGGACGTCGCGAACCCGGTGCCGGCGAGCAGGAACGCGAACGCGTCGGCCTGGTACACGGGGAAGAACTTGCCGAGGATCAGTCGGCAGCTGATCACCACACCGCCGCCGATCACGGCGCCGAGCGGTCCGACAAGGGGCATCACGGTGTTGGCCGACAGGTACTCGTCAGGGTTGACCGTGTGGGCCATGGCGGCCGAGATCGCAGCGAGCAGGAAGCGGTTGGCGCTCAGCGCGAGCAACGCGACGGCCGCAAGGCCGTACTGCATCGGCGCGGAGCGGTCGCCACTGAAGACGATGGCACCGATCAGCAGCGCGAAGACGACGCGCATCGAGTCGGTGATGACGAGGATCTGCCGGCGTGAAAAGCGATCGAGGATCGTCGACACGAACGGGCCGAGGACGCTGAACGGCAGCAGGGTGAGGGCGAGGACCGCGGCGATCGACCATCCGTTGGGCTGCTGGTACGGCGAGAACAGGACATACGAAGCGAGCCCGACCTGTACGCAGCCGTCCGCGGTCTGGGTGACGATGCGCAGTAGGAGCAGTCTCCGGAACGCCTCGTGTCGCCATAGCCGGGCGACGCTTGAGAAGACTCGCAACCTGCGCTCCTGTTCGACGCCCGTTGGCAAGCGACCGCAGCAGCGTACCTGGCAGGGGCGGCGACGCGGCGGTACGGTTCGGGGAGACTCGGGTCGACGAGGCCGACAATGGGAGGTCGAGCGGTGAGCAGCGCGTCCAGTGGCCGTGCGGAAGATGCCCGTGTGCGGGCCGAGCTGGCTGCTGGGTCGGCCCGGTACGAGTCGGAGCGAGCACAGGTGCTCATCGACTCCTTCATCGCCAAGGCCATGGAGCTCGGGATCGACCCGGAACCGCTGCGAGCCCGTACGTTCGCGGGCGCGGAGGTCAAGACCGACAAGGTCGGCTGGTACATCCGCAAGAACAAGTCCATCGCCGTCGGTACCGATGGCGGCTACTACCAGCTCACCGTCCCCGGTAGCGGAGGGCTCTTGGAGCGGCTCCGCGGCGTGAAGCTCGCCGCCGCCCCTCCCCCACTCGTCGTTGGCCGCGGCGGCCGCGACGGCGAGACCGGCGACCTCGTCGAGTTCCT
>JADGPB010000288.1 GCA_017882655.1 Propionibacteriales bacterium | reverse complement strand
CGCCGGGCCAGCCGGAGATCTCGGCGTAGCGGAAACCGTGGAACGTGGAGGTCGGTGCCCACTCCTCCACGCTCGTTCCAGCAAGCGTGTACGTGTCGGTGGCCTCGGCCGCGCGCAGCGGACGGACGCCGAGCTCGCCGTTCTCGAGCACCTCGGCGTGCCGCAGCCTCACGGTGTCGCCGGCTGCACCGCTGACCCGGATCCGGAGTCGTCCGACGAGGTTCTGGCCGAAGTCGAGAAGCGTCGCGCCCGACGGGGACGTGATGACGTCGGCGACGGCAACCACCTGGGTCACGCGGACCTCGGGGGAGGTACGGGCTTCGGGCACGGGCCCGGACGGCAGGACGCCAGCGGCAGTCCAGCCGTCGGCGGTGAAGCCGGCGCCCAACCAACCGGCGGGGAGCTTGCGGGCGTCGTACCGCTCGCCGAGATAGATGCCGGCCTCCACCCAGGGTCCTTCGCCGAACGCGGTCCAGTCCGGACCCGTCACGATCCAGGCGGTGGTTCCGTCGGCGTACTCCAGCAGCAGCTGCCCGGCGAACGCCGGCTGCTCGCCGTAGAAGGGCCTGGCGCTCTCGTGGAAGCCGAATACCTCGGTGTACCAGCCACCGGCCAGCGCGACCCCGATGGTGTTCCGACCGGCCACCAGAAGGTCCGTGACGTCGGTCGTCTCGTGCACAAGCCGCGCCTGGTACACCGTCCAGCCGGGCTTGAGGATCTGGTCATCGACCGCCGCCGCGTTCACGTGCGCCTGGTAGACGCCGTGCGCGGTGGCGTACAGCGTCGCCCGTTCGAGGCCGGGAGCCACGTCGAACTCCGTACGGAGAAGTACGGGCTGTGCGTGACGCGTCGGAGTCGGCAGCCCGATGAACTGCGCCTGCCACTCCCCCTCGCCGAGGAAAGCGGGCACGACGGGCTGCTCGTCGCTCCACTCCGACCAGTCATCCGGCCCCTGGACCCGCACCCTCACTGTTCCCCGTTGATGTGGTGCCAGCGGCGGGAACGGCCAGCTCACGAGGACGGATGCATCGCCATCGAGATGCGAGGTCGCGGTGGTCGAGCCGTCGTTCCACTCGAGCTCTGCGGCGTACTGGCGCCACCCCGGCACGTCCGACACGGTCACCCACGACACGCGTGGTGCAGCGACGGGGACGTGCGTACCCGCCTGGTACTCGAGTCGAACAGAATCGACGGCGCTGGGCATGGCTCTCTCTTTCGGGTGGGGCTAACGGTGCGTTGAAGGGCTGAGCGACCTAGCCCTTGACGGCGCCTGACGTCATTCCGGCGACGATCTGCCGGTTGAAGATGATGTACATGATCAGCATCGGGATCGTGATCACGAGGATGTTCGCGAACAGCAGGTTGAAGGAGGACTGGCTCTGGCTGATGTAGTTGAACAGCGTCAGCTGCACGGTGGCGTTGGCGTTACCGGGCAGGAAGTACAACGGGTTCTGGAAGTCGTTGAAGACGAAGATCGACTGCACCACCACGATCGTGACGATCACCGAGCGCAGCAGCGGGAAGATCACCTGGAAGAACAGCCGCATGGGGCCGGCGCCATCGACGATCGCCGCCTCGTCGATCTCGCGCGGGATGGTCGCGATGAACGCCCGCATGATCAAGATGGTGAACGCCAACCCGAAAGCCACCTCGATCATGATCAGACCGGGCAGGGTCTTGAAGATGTGCAGGCTCTGCATCACCCAGATCGTCGGCACGACGGCGGGCGGGATGATCAGGCCGGCCAACACCAAGGTGTTGACCAGCGGGTTGAGCTTGGACTTCCGCCGCTCGAGGACGAAAGCGATCATCGCACCGAAGATCACCATGATTGCGACGCTCGCGACAGTCAGGATGGTCGAGTTGATGAACGCGATGATCAGCATGTAGTCGCGCGACTGGAACACCTCGACCAGGTTCTCCCAGAGCTGGAAGTGCGTGGGCCAGGAGAACTGCAGCTTGCTGGCCTCGTTCTGGCTCTTCGCTGCCATCGTGAAGATGAACGCGAAAGGCACGACGAAGAACACCGTGGTGAAGACGATGCCGACCAGGCCGATCAGCCATCGGGTCGACTTTCGCATGGCGATCACAGCACCGCCTCCCTTGAGTTGAGCCAGCGGGACAGCGGGTAGATGATCGCGGTGACCACGATGAACAGGATCACGTTGCCCGCGGTCGACAGCCCGTAGAAGCCCGCCTGATAGTTCTTGTAGATGACCGAGGCGATCACGTCGGACGAGAATCCAGGGCCACCCTGAGTCGTCGTCCAGATGAGGTCGAAGCTCCGCAGACCCCCGATGAGGGACAGGATGATCACCGTCGAGGTGGCCGGGAAGGACAGCGGCAGAATGATGCTCCGGAACATCTGCAACGAGGTCGCGCCATCCACTCTGGCCGCTTCGAAGTACTCGTTCGGGATGGCCGCGATCCCTGCGATGTAGATCAGGGTGGCGAGACCGATGCCCTTCCACACGTCGATCGCGGCGACACTCAGCAGAGCGATGTGCGGGTCAGTGAGCCAACCAGGTCCGTCGGCATGAGTGATCGATGTGATCACAGCGTTCACGACTCCGTGGAACGGATCCAGCAGCACCTGGAACGTGATGCCGACCCCGACTGTGCTCACCAGTACAGGGAAGAACGTCACCGAGCGCAGGTAGCCGCGGGCGACGATCGGAGCACTCAGCACGACGGCGAGCAGCATGCCGAGCACGACCTTGGTTGCGGACGTGACGAAGCCGTAGATCAGTGTGTTCGTCAGCGACCCGATCAGGCCGGGCTCTTGGAAGAAGAGCACGAAGTTGTCGAAGCCGATGAAGGTCGCCTTGAACAACGTCCATCGCGTGAAGGCGAAGTAGAAGGAGGACACCGTGGGCACGATGAACAACGTGAGGAAGATGACCCCGCCGGGAATGAAGAACCACAGGGGGTACGTCTTGTCTACATGCCTGGCAGACGCCCGTGGGGGTCTGTGGAGCGTCCCAGTCCCCCCAGTGAGAGCGGTGGCTTTTTGTGAACTCATGACCTTCTCGTGTCTGCTAGGTGGCGCCGCATCGGCAGGTTGTCGTGGCAGCGCCACCGGTAGTGGGAACTTGCGCGAAGGCGTGGGGGCCGACCTTCGCCGGCCCCCACGATCGGTCACCAGCCAGCAATGCCTAGCTGCTGAGCCTGCTTCTTGACATCGTCGTCGTAGCGCTTCGCACCATCGGCAGCGGTCGTGATACCGGAGCCCACCTCGACGGTGATCTTCTCCAGGTTCGGGCCCTTGATCGGGGAGACGAACTCCAGTGCCGGGCTGACGTTGCCGTCATCGAAGAACTTCTGCAGGTCGCTCACAGCGGCGGGCAGACCGGAGGGCAGCGTGCAGCCCTTGACCATGTACGGGCCGGACGGCGTGACAGCCTTGGTCTGCACGTCGCATGAGTCCTTCGTCGACAACCACGCGACGAACTTCTTCGCGGCATCGAGCTTGGCGCCGGTCGCGGTCGTCGGGATGTAGACGCCACTCGGGGTCCACACCGTGAGGCCGTACTTGCTGGCGTCGTCACCGGGCTGGGCATAGAAGCCGATGTTGTCAGCGGCGTCGGTCGCCATGGTGACGTAGGCCGAGATGGTGAACGTCAGCATCGGGTACTGCGCGCCGGTGCCCTTGACCAGGTCCTGAAGGCCCTGGGTGTTCTTGATGGAGGCGAAGTCCTTGTTCATGTAGCCGGCCTTGGCAACCGCCTCGAGCCGCTGGAAGCCCGACAACGCGGGCTGGTCGACGTACTTGGCCTTGTTGTTGGTGTAGTTGGTGGCCCAGTTGGGATCGGTTGCGGCAATGTTGTGGAAGTCGGCCAGCACGAACAGCTGGGAGGTCCAGGTGTCGCCGTACGTCTGGATGACCGGGTCGATCCCCGCGGCCTTGATCTTGGCGTTGTTCGCCATGAAGTCGGCCCACGTCTTGGGGATCTGAAGTCCGAGCTGCGCGAAGACCTTCTTGTTGTAGAGGATCCCGCCGCCCGTGGCATTACCCATGGGGATGCCGTAGATCTGGTCCTTGTACGTGACCGCCGTCTTGAACGAGTCAGCGAACGTGGACATGTACGACTCGCTAGTCAGCGGGACCAGGTTCTTGGCCGGGTCGAGAGCCGCCATGAGCGAGCCGGAGTTGTAGGCGAAGACCTCGGCCATGTCGCCGGTCGCCAGCTTGGTCTTCACAGCGTTGTCGCCGTCAGTGCCTGCCGGCCGGGTGTCGAGCTTCACGGTCACGCCCGTGTTGAGCGCGTTGTACGCG
>JADGPB010000020.1 GCA_017882655.1 Propionibacteriales bacterium | reverse complement strand
CAACGTGAACAGCCCTCTGACCTGGACCGACCTCGACAAGCGAGCCGTCGACACCGCCCGCATCCTGGCGGCGGACGCCGTGGAGAAGGTCGGCAACGGACACCCCGGCACCGCGATCTCGCTGGCTCCGCTCGCGCACCTGCTCTATCAGAAGGTCATGAACGTCGACCCGTCCGACGAGAACTGGCTTGGTCGCGACCGCTTCGTCCTGTCTGCTGGTCACGCGTCGATCACCCAGTACGCGCAGCTGTTCCTCACCGGCTTCGGCTTGGAGATCGAGGACATCGCCAGCCTCCGAACGTGGGGCTCGAAGACGCCGGGTCACCCCGAGGTGCACCACACCAAGGGCATCGAGTGCACCACCGGTCCGCTCGGCACCGGCGTCGCCAACGGCGTCGGCTTCGCGATGGCGTCGCGCCGTGAGCGCCAGCTGTACGACCCGACCGCCGTTCCCGGCCAGTCGGTGTTCGACCACTTCGTCTACGTCATCGCCGGTGACGGCTGCATGCAGGAGGGTGTCTCCGGCGAGGCGTCGTCCCTCGCAGCAACGCAGGAGCTCGGCAACCTCATCCTCTTCTACGACGACAACCGGATCTCCATCGAGGGCGACACCAAGATCGCGTTCTCGGAGGACGTCGAGGGCCGCTACGCCGCGTACGGCTGGCACGTCCAGCACGTCGACTTCACGAACGGCTTCACCACGTATGAGGAGAAGGTCGGCGAGCTGTACGACGCGATCGAGGCGGCGAAGGCCGTCACCGACCGTCCGTCGTTCATCAAGGTGACGACGATCATCGGCTGGCCGCTTCCGACGCTGGCCGGCAGCCACTCCGTACACGGCTCCAAGCTCGGAGCCGAAGAGGTAGCGGGCCTGAAGAGCGAGCTGGGCTTCGACCCGGACAAGTCGTTCGACGTCGCGCCCGAGGTCCTCTCCTACACCCGCTCCAACGCCGCTGACCGTGCGAAGGCTGCGCGAGAGGTGTGGGATGCGAAGTACGCGACGTGGCGGGGCTCGAACCCGGAGCAGGCCGCTCTCCTCGACCGCGTCGTCGCCCGCGAGCTGCCGGCGGGGATCGAGGCGGCGTTGCCCGTCTTCCCCGCCGACAAGCCCATTGCGACCCGCGCGGCCTCCGGCAACGTGCTGAGCGCACTCGCCGGCGTGATGCCCGAGCTGTGGGGGGGCTCGGCCGACCTCGCGGGTTCTAACAACACGACGATGAAAGGCGTGACTTCGTTCATTCCGGCCGACCGGTCGTCGAAGGAGTTCACCGGTGACACTGACGGGCGCACGCTCCACTTCGGCATCCGCGAGCACGCGATGGGCAACATCCTCAACGCGATCAACCTCGAGAGCCTGACCCGGGCGTACGGAGGCACGTTCCTCGTGTTCTCCGACTACATGCGGGCGTCCGTGCGGCTCGCCGCGATCAGCAAGGCCCCAACGATCTTCGTCTGGACCCATGACTCGATCGGCGTCGGTGAGGACGGCCCGACCCACCAGCCCGTCGAGCACGTGCCGAGCCTGCGCCTCATCCCGGGTCTCGACGTGGTGCGTCCCGGTGACGCCAACGAGACCGCGGCCGCGTGGTTGCAGATCCTCAAGAACACCGACCGTCCCGCCGGGCTCATCCTGTCCCGTCAGAACCTGCGCGTGTTCGACCGCTCCGAGGGCAGTGGGTACGCGAGCACTGACGGCGTCGCCAAGGGTGGCTACACGCTCGCCGAGGCCTCGGCAGAGCCGAAGGTGATCCTCGTGGCGACCGGTTCGGAAGTCGAGATCGCTGCTGCGGCTCGTGACACGCTCGAGGCTGCCGGTGTGCCGACGAGGCTCGTCTCGATGCCCTGCGTCGAGTGGTACACGGCGCAGCCCGACTCGTACAAGGCCTCGATCCTGCCGGCCGGTGTGCCCAAGGTCGTCATCGAGGCGGCACAGCCGATCGGCTGGCGCGACGTGCTCGACGGTACGGTCACGGCGATCGGCATCGACCACTTCGGCGCCTCCGCAGACGCGGCCACGCTCTACAAGGAGTTCGGGCTCACCGCCGAGGCAGTCGTCGAGGCGGCGCAAGCACTGGTCTGACTGAAGGCGGTTCCTGAGCGGTCAGAGCACCTGGCGAAAGTGCTCCACGACGGGGAACGGCTCGTAGAAGTGGTGGAGCAGGGCGCGCCACTGGGCGTACTCCTCCGAGCCGCGGAAGCCCTCGGTATGAGCCTCGATGGAGTCCCATTCGACGAGCAGCAGGTAGAGGTTCGGTGACTCGACCGAACGCGACACTGACAGGCTGACGAAGCCAGGCATGCCGGTGATCAGTGGTCTGGCGAGGGCGAACGCGTCCTCGAATTCCGCCTCGAGGCCGGGCCGTACGGGAAGAATCGCGTGTTCGAGCACCATGGTCGCCAAGCTTGGCACGCCCTCCTTTTTGGTCGTTCGGAGGTCAGCGGACGACGGCGAAGCCGCCGGTCCAACCGATCTTCTCGCCGATGGCCAGCGTGAGCTGCAGGAAGCCGATGGCCTCGAGCTCGTGGGCGCGGCCCAGCGAGCCGGCATCGATCGCGGACACGCCACCGGCCTCGAGAGCGGTGGCGAGCACCTTCTTGCCCGCGTCGTCGTCACCGGCGATGAGGACGGTCGTCTGCTGTCCGTCGATCTTCTTCGAGCCGAGCGTGGCAGCGAAGGTCGTGTTGAACGCCTTGAGGACCTTGCTGTCCGGCAGCTTCGCGGCGATCTCGGCGGCGGCGGAGCTGCCGACCGGTACGACGAGGGAGTCGAAGGTCTCGAAGTTCAGCGGGTTGCTGATGTCGACGACGACCTTGCCGGCCAGCTGGTCCCCGTACGTCGCGATGATGTCGCTCGTCGCGTGGTAGGGCACCGCGAGGATGACGACGTCGCCGTCGATCGTGCCGGTCTGCTCGTGGCCGATGTGCGTGACCGTGCTGCCGCCGTCGGTGAGGATGGAGCCGATCGCGCCGCCCATCTTGCCGGTGCCGAAGATCGTGAAGCGTGCCATGTGAATCTCCTTCTGAGCCCCGGGATCCGGGGGATACTTGTACCTACAACTGGACCGTACCAGAGAATGGTTGTACCTTCAACTATCAGGTAGGATGATCACCATGACGTCGCTGAGCCAGCCGGAACGGGTCGCCGTCGCGCGCCTCCAGGCTCTCCTGGAGCTGCTGCCGACCGCGTTGGACCGACAGCTCACCTCCGCTGGCGTCACGGCCTTCGAGTACACGCTCCTGGAGGCCCTTGCGGAGTCCGAGTACCGGCGACTGCGCCTTTCAGCCCTCGCCGCCCGGACGAACGCGACGCTCGCGCGGCTGTCCCGGGTCGTCACGTCGCTGGAACGGAAAGGCTTGGTCGAGCGGATGCCGTGTCCCGCCGACTCCAGGGCGACGAACGCCGTCCTCACGGCGGCGGGGGAGCAGGCGTACGCGCACAGCCGGGACCTGCATGCCGACGCTGTACGAGCCCTGGTCCTCGATGCGCTCGACGCGGCCGATCTCGACGACCTGTCCCGAGTGACCCTCGCCATGCTCACGAAGCTCGATCCGGAAGGACGCCTGACCGTGACAGGGGACCGCGCATGCGCCGCGGATCCGGTCCCGATGGTGGCGCTCGCCTGAGAGTTCGCCCGGGTCCGTACCCTGGGACCATGCGTGGATTCAGCAACCTGCTCTCGTCCCTTCTCGCCAAGTCCGGCCCCGGGCGTGTGACGCTCGAGATAGACCTCGACAGGGGTGTGCTGCGCGCCGCTCCCGAGAACCCGCTCGAGGCGTTGCGTGCCATCAACGCCCCCACGATCGCCGGCCTGACCACAGCCCTGCGTGAGGGAGTGACCGACGAGCGCGTCGCAGGGCTCGTGGTCCACATCGGTACGTGCCCGCTCTCGGCGTCAATGGTGGACGAGGTCGGCGCCGCGATCAGGCACTTCGGCGAGCACAAGCCGACCGTCGCGTACGCCGAGACGTTCGGCGAGCTGACCTCGGGGATGTTCGCGTACCGGCTGGCGACTGCAGCATCGACGATCTGGCTGCAGCCGTCCGGCGGTGTCGTGCTGGGCGGCGTGCACGTCGACATGGTCCTGCTGCGCGGCGGGCTCGAGAAGCTCGGGATGGACCCGCAGTTCAGCCAGCGCAAGGAGTACAAGACGGCCGCCGAGTCGTACTCGGCCTCGACCATCAGCGACGCCAACCGTGAGATGAGCGGCCGGCTCGCCGCTTCGCTGGTCGAAGAGACGATCGCGGTCATCAGCGAGCGTCGCGGGCTCACCGCCGACGCGGTGCGCGAGGTCCTGGACCGCGGACCGGTCCCCGCCGAGGAGGCCCGGACGCTCGGGCTCGTGGACCACCTCGGCTACAGGGACGACGTGTACTCCGACCTGCGGAGCTCGTGGGGGAACGACGCCACGCTGCAGTACGCATCGCGGTACATCGGCTCGATCGCTGCGAGGGCCATGTCGAGGCTGGCCACGAAGCCGACGGTCGCCGTCGTCTCCGTACGTGGCGGGATCGTCAGCGGCCGCCCAGTGCGCTCGCCGCTCGGCGGCCCCCAGGCGGGGTCCGAGGTGGTCCTCGAGCACCTTCGGCACGCTCGCATGGACGACAACGTCAAGGCCGTCGTGCTGGCCGTCGACTCGCCTGGTGGCTCGTACATCGCGTCGGACACCATCCGTGCGGGGGTGCTCGAGCTCAAGAAGGCCGGCAAGCCCGTGGTGGCGACCATGGGCGACGTCGCGGCGTCGGGCGGCTACTTCGTCGCCATGGGCGCGACCGAGATCGTCGCGAACCCGTCGACGCTCACCGGCTCGATCGGCGTGTTCGCGGGCAAGATCGTGAACCAGGGGCTGTACGACAAGCTCGGGCTGATCCGCGAGGACGTCCAGTCCGGTCGCCTCGCCGACATGTTCGCCTCCAACCGCGGCTTCACCGACGACCAGTGGAAGATCCTCGACACCTGGCTGGACCAGGTCTACGAGGACTTCACGACGAAGGCGGCCGCCGATCGCAGCATGGCGGTCGAGGAGCTCGAGCCGCTGGCTCGCGGTCGCGTCTGGACCGGGTCCGACGCGAAGGAGCGTCGCCTCATCGACCACCTCGGTGGCCGCGAGGTCGCCATCGAGCGGGCCTGTGCACTGGCCGGCCTCGACCGCGACAAGGTCGCCGTACGTCCGGTACCGCTGCTCGGACTGCTCGAGCGGCTGCAGCCGGCGCAGTCCTCGGAGCGTCCGGGCGGGCTCGAAGCGGTGGGTGGCGGGTTCGGTCCCGGGCGCCTGCTCAAGGCGATGGCCGTCGAGCTCGGACTGTCCGAGCCGGGCGTGCTCACGATGCCGTACCGGCTGCGGATCAGCTGACGGCCTCAGCGCGGCCCGAAGCCCGGAGGTCCACGACGAGCAGCCAGGTCGCCGCAACCCCGGCGGCCAGGGCGAAGACTGCGGCCACGGGCAACGGCATCAGAGGTTGGTCGCGGAGGTAGCCGAGGTATGTGCTGATGCTCGCCACCTGGATCCCCAGCGCGGCCACCACGAATCGTCGATCGACCATGCACGCCACGACGAGGAGCACCTCGGCGAGGTAGAAGTACCGCTCATGCATCTGCGGAAGCAGCAGCGGGATGAGCAGGGCCGAGGTGGCGGCGACCAGCACGATCTCACCTGCCGAGAGCGCCCTCCTGCGCAGGAGCAGCCAGACGCCGAATCCGAGTACGACCAGCGCCACCAGAGCTAGTCCTGCGTACAGCCACACCGAGGATGACGACAGCCACGCGTACGGGGTGGGCGCGTTGTGCGTGAGGGTCGCGCTCTGGGTGGTGGTGGATGCGCCGGGCGGAGATCCGCCCATCGGCCCGCCAGGACCCCCTGCCGGTACCCCCGCCGGCCGCCCACCTGCCTTGGTCGCGCCGCCGACGGCACCTCCCACCCCGGAAGGATCGGTGATCTGAGCCGGGTAGACCGCGAGCTGGCTCAGGAGGCTTCGGCCCGCGATCAGGGCGGGCACAAGGCAGGCGAGGAACGCCGCCGGTGCCGCGACCAGCGAAAGGAGCCGCAGCCGGTTCACGAGGAGGACGCCCACGAGCACCGGCAGCAGGAAGATCGTCTGCAGCTTGAACGCGAACGCCAGGCCGAACCAGGCGCAGGCGCCCCAGGGCCGACCCCGTACCAGAGACAGCAGGCTCGCCGCACAGAACGTCGCGTAGATGGAGTCGCACTGGCCCCAGACCCCGCTGTTCATCACCACGGTGGGCAACAGCGACACGACAGCGAAGGTCACGAAGGGGAGCCATGCCGATCGGGGACGTACGGCCGCGACCAGGCGGGACGCCGTGACCGCAAGCAGGAGGTCGAAGGCGACCGAGATCGCTTTGACGGCCACGATCGCACGCACCGGCAGGTACGTGGCGAGCGCGAGGAGAACGAGGTACGGGGTGTTGTAGTTGGAGAAGCTTCCGTCCTTCAGCGCCGCGAGATGGCCGTGCTGGTCGATGTAGGCCCACCACCTCGACAGGAAGGCCGTGAAGTCGCCGGACACGAACTCGACGAACGTCCAGCGCAGCGCGACGGCGGCCAGCCCGACGACCACGTAGGCGAGGCGACGGATCGTGACGATGCGCATGGTGACCTTTCGGATCAGGAGAAGAGCGTGCCGCCCACCTCGTACGGGTCCCCGCCGGAAGTGGGCAGCCAGTCGTACGTGCGGATCTCGTCGCCGCAGCGCCAGCGCCTTGGGGTCGTCGTGGAGAACCAGTCGAGCGGTTCAACGCCTCCCGGAACGCCGCCATCGAGGGCGATGCGCAGGGCTGCGGCCAGGTCGGCGTCCACCGCGTCTGTGCGAGTGGTGGGGTCGACCGACACGAACAGGGCTGTCCCCGATCGGGCCACGAGGTCGAGGAACTGGCGGTTCAGCACCCAGTCGGTCTGCGGCGTGCTGGCGACGCAGTCCGCGTCCACGCTGAAGAAGCGTCCGTGCTGCGCGAGCCGGAAAGCCAGGGTGTTGATGCCCATCCGTCGCGTCCGCTCCCAGATCCGGCCCGACGTGTCGTCACCGGTCCGCTGGGCCTGTACCAGGCCGGCAGCGAGGTGACCGACGACGTTGCAGCCCAGCACGATGGCGTCGCCGGCCGCATCATGGATCGCGCGATAGAGGTCGACGAGCACCTCGGCGGTCGTCCGTGTCCTGTCGGCGACGTGGACGTCCGGCGCAGCGGGGTTCGGTCCCATCTGGAAACCCCACCGCCCGAGCGTCTCGTACGTGGAGAAGTCGTGCTTGATGAGCTCGAAGCCCCAGGTACGGAATCGGCGGATCGAGTCGGCGACCTCGTCGACCGCCGCTGGGTGGCTGGGGTCCAGGGCGAACGCCCCGTCCCAGGGCCGCAGGGCAGCGGGATGGGTCTGACGCCACAGGAGTGGGCGGAACCACAGCCCGGGACGTACGCCCTCGGCGGAGATCGCCTCGGCGGCGTCAGACATGCTCGAGAAGTCGCCCCGGCCGCGGTCCCACGGACCGCCTGAGGCGGTTCGGCCGTCGGCCACGCCGTCGACGCTCCAGCCGTCGTCGACGACGGCGAACGGCCGGATGGGATGAGCCCCGGCCAGCTCCGCGATCATCCGTGCGTCGCGGATGACGGCATCCAGACCGAAGTTCTTGCCGTATGCGTAGTACCAGTTGTTGGCGCCGACCAAGGGACCTACCGGGAGGGGATCGCGGCATACCGCCGAGGCGAGAGCGCACTGAGTGGCGTACGCATCCTCGCCGTTCACCCAGCGCACGACGGCGGCAGTGAGTGCTCGGCCGCCGAGCTGAACTGGATCGGAACCAGCGCGAAGATCCAGCCACAGGGAGACGCCGGCAGGATCGACCGACCAGCCGGCGAAGGACCCCGTACGGACGTCGACGCCAGCCCCCCACGACCCCGCCGTGGGAGAGTGGACGACCACCATCCAGGGGTGAAGCTGCTCGGGTCTGACGGCTTGCCAGGCCAGGTCGCCGTACGTGCGCTCCCAGGCATCGCCGAGGAGGGTCGCGTCCCTAGGAAGCTCGCGTAGCCACCGCAGCTGAACCCGGCTGACCGCCTCGCCCGCTTCCACGACCACGGCGAGGCCGTCTCCGTCGCGGAGGCAGGACACGGCCACCAGGGTCCGGCTCGGTTCGGCCCACGGCCCCTGCGGGTCTAGCTGTACCCGGATCAGCTCCGGATCGGGTACGTGCGTCACGGTGTCACGCTCCTGAAACGTGAGCCGGGCCCGCTGGGGAGGCTCCCCAGCGGGCCCGGCTCGAATTCACATCATCACTTGAACAGTGCGTTGACCTGTGCGTTTGCTGCGGTCAGGGAGTCAGCTTTCGCCTTCCCTGTGAACACCGCGTCCACTGCGGGCTGCATGATCGCGGTGACCTGCGACGCGTTGTCGGTGATCGGGAACAGGAACGTGGTCTTGTCGGTGACCTGCGTCAGGAACGGCGTCACGTCGATGCCCTTGGCCTTGAAGGCTGCCTGGGCTGCCGTCGTGCCGCTGGGGATCGCCGGGAAGACGACGCCGCTCTTGCCGATGACGTCCTGGCAGGCAGCAGAGCCGAGGTACTCGACCCACTTCACAGCCGCCGGCTTGTTCTTGGACCCGTTCCAGACGGAGTCGGCGAGGCCGTTGTACATGCTCGAGCGCTTGCCGGAGGTGCCGGTCGGGGTCGGGGCGAGCCCGGTGTCGACACCCTTGTAGGAGAACATCTGGTTGATCATCCACGAGCCGTTGGTGATCATCGCGGTCTTGCCGGCACCGTAGGTGTCAGCGGAGCTCTGGCCGGTCACGGACTCGAGGGTGGGCATGTAGCCCTTCTCGATCAGGCTGCGCATCCAGGTGATGGTGTTCTGGAACTCGGGCTTGTCGTAGTTGTACTTCGTGCCCCACGGGTTCTTGTCCGTGAAGTTCCAGCCGGTGGTGCCGGAGTACATGCTCCACTGGGTCTGGCCGTTGCCGCCGCCGGAGCCGCCGTCGAGGCCGAGTCCGTACACCTTGACCTTGGTCTTGTCGAAGCCTGCCTCGTCACCGCGCTTGCCGTTCGCGTCGACGGTCAGGTGAGCGATCATCTTCTCGTACGTGCCGCCATCGGTCGGGTTCCACGTGAGGTTGGCGAGGTCGGAGTCAGCCACGCCCGCGGCCTTGGTCAGGGCCTTGTTGTAGAAGATCGCGACGGTGTCGAAGTCCTTCGGCAGTCCGTACCGCTTGCCGTCCTGACCGACCCAGAGATCTGACAGCCCGGCCTGGAAGTTGCTGGTGCTGACGCCATCCTTGGCGAGCGTCGAGTCGAGGGCCAGGAGCTGTCCCTGGGTGACGAACTCGGGGTACTTCGACAGGTGGTTCGTGAACACGTCCGGGGCGGTCCCGGCGACGAAGCCCGTGGTGATCTTCGTCCAGTAGTCGTCCCAGCTGTACTGGGAGATCTTGACGGTGACGTTCGGGTTCGCCGTGTGGAACGCGTCGGCGCACTGCTGGTAGGCCGGCTGCTGGTTGGAGTCCCAGAGCCAGTACGAGACGTCTCCCGTGGCGGTGCTCGTGTCGATGGCGTCGGAGGAGGAGCCGCCGGTGGCTGCTCCTGAGCTGGAGGAACAGCCGGTGAGCGCGAGCGCTGCGGCTACGAGCGAGGCGACGAGGGCCTTCGCGGGATTGAGTTTGGACATGAGGAGAGAAACCTTTCTCGGATGGTGCGGGATCTTCTTGCGAGGCAGGGGGGCTTACTTGACGCCCGAGTAGCCGATGGAATCGATGATCTTGCGTGCGAAGGCGAAGAAGAGCACGAGGACAGGGAGGGCCGCCACCAGCGTGGCGGCCATGAGGCCGGCCCAGTCGGGGGATCCCGCTGGGGTTTGAGAGCGGAACACGCCGAGGGCCACGGTGAGCACCCGAGTGTCTTCGTTGTTACCGACGAGGAAGGGCCAGAAGTAGTCGTTCCACGCCGTGATGAAGGTCAGGATCGCCAGCGTCGTCACCGGTGCTGTGCTTATCGGCAGAACGATCCCGAAGAACGTCCGCCATGGCCCCGCGCCGTCGAGCGCCGCAGATTCCTCGATCTCATGGTTGATGCCCAGGAAGAACTGGCGCAGGAAGAAGATCGCGAACGGCGTCATGAAGAAGGTCGGGAGGATCATCCCGGGGAAGGTGTTGAGCAGGCCCAGGTTCTTCACCAGGATGAAGTTGGGGAGGCTGGTGAAGATCGGCGGGACGAGCAAGCCGCCGAGGAAGATCCCGAACACGACGTTGCGACCAGGCCAATGGAGCCGGGCGAACGCGTAAGCGGCCATGGAGCAGAAGAGGACCTGGCCGAGCGTGATCGCACCGGCGTAGAAGAACGAGTTGCGCAGGTACAGCCAGAAGTTCACCGACGCTCCGGAGCCGCCCTCTGCTATGGCCTGGGCACGACTCCCCAGTCCGAGCACGCGCTCGAACGCGCCCCAGGTGAAATCCGCCGGGAGGAGGGAGCTGGGGTTGGACGGCAACGACCGGGTCGTCGAGAACGCCGTGCGGATCATCCACAGGAACGGGAACAGGGTGACCAACAGGGCGATCACCATGGCGGCCCAGGCGGCGAGTCGGCCGACAGAGAGGCGCTTCCGGCGAGAGCGTGAAGCAGTTGCTGAGACAGTAGCCATCGCAAGATCTCCTTACGCCAGGTCCGACTCGCCGGACCTGAGCAGGCGCAGCTGCGCCGTTGCCAGGACGCCGACGATGAGGAACAGGATCACCGACAAAGCGCTGGCATAGCCGAACTGGCCCTCGCCGAACGCCTTCTGGAAGATGTAGTACTGGATGACCCGTGTGACGTTCACAGGGCCGCCCCTCGTGGTGACCGCCACCGTGTCGAACACCTGGAAGGAGCCCGTCACCGTCAGCACCAGCACCATGGCGAGCACGGGGCGCAGCAGAGGTAGCGTGATCTGCCAGAACGAGTTCCACTCGCTGCTGCCATCGATCGAGGCTGCCTCGTACACGTACTTGGGGACCGTCTGGAGGCCCGCGAAGACCAGCAGGGCCGTGTAGCCCATGTGGCGCCAGACGTTGACCAGGGCGATCGTCGGGATGGCGAAGCGCTCGTCGCCGAAGAACGCCGTTGGGTTCCCACCGAAGAACTCGATGACCTGGTTCACCAGGCCGATCTGGTAGTCGAGCAGCCAGAACCAGAGCATCGCCGCGATGACGTTCGAGATGAGCCATGGGAGCAGGAGAGCCCCACGGAGAAGCGTCGACTTTGTCAGGCGATCCATGAGTACGGCGAGCCCCACAGCGAGCACAGTCTGAAACCCGATGTTGATGAGTACGTACTCGACGGTCACCCAGAGCGCGTTCCAGAAGAGCTGGTCCGCGAAGAGCTTCGAGAAGTTCGCGAAGCCGATGAACTTCGGCGTGCCGAGCAAGTTGTACTGGGTCAGGCTGAAGTAGAAGCCCCGGATGGTCGGGTAGAGGTAGAACGCGGCGAAGCCGATGAGGGCCGGCAGGATGAACACCATCGCGGCCCCGAGCTCGTTCCTACCACTTGGTGACCGCGACGACGACTTCCGTCTGGGTCGGCCGGCCCTTTGGGCGGGTTTGACGACTGATTCCGTACTCACCGCGTTCCCTTCGTTGGGAGTCTCCCGGCTGCCATTGCCGAGACGATCGGGTGTTGATGTCCCCGGACGCTACACGAGTAGATTGATCGGCGCAAGACCCTTGACTCCGTCCCTTCAGGCCGTGATCCTAGGTCAGGTAGGTCCGCGGGTGGAGATTTGTTTATTGGTGTAGATTCCGGCTTCGACGACGAGGTGGAGGACAAGTGGCAACCAGTGGCTCCGGTCACATCCCGGGTGAGACGCGGCGCTCCGTCACCCGGTCTGACGTGGCGAAGTTGGCCGGTGTCAGCAGCGCTGTCGTGAGCTACGTGGTCAACGATGGTCCACGGCCGGTCGCCGAAAAGACGGCGAAACGCGTGCGCGACGCGATGGACAAGCTGGGGTACGTACCCAATGCCAGCGCCCGTGCGCTACGTCGGGGCAAGACGGAGACTCTCGGCCTGGTCATCGGCGATTCCCTTAACCCGTTCTTCGTCCAGTACACCTTCGAGCTGGTCACGGCGGCCGCGGCCAGGGGGAAGCAGATCCTCATCGGTGATTCGCGACAGAGCGCGTCGGTGGAGAAGGGCATCGTCGACGAGCTGGTCGCTCGCCAAGTCGACGGCCTGCTGTTCGCCAGCCCGTTCGCGCGTCACTACGCTGCTGAGCTGCTCGACATCCCGACCGTACTCATCGACTGCCCCGGCCCGATCCCCGGGAGGCTGACGGTGGGCTCTGCGGCAGAGGCAGGCGCAGAAGAGGTCGTGACCCACCTCATCTCGCACGGCCGGACGCGCGTCGGCCTTGTCATCGGCGATCACGGCTTCGGCAACCCCGACCCCCGCGAACGCGGGTGGCGCAACGCCTTGGCAGCTGCCGGGTTGGCGGCCGGTCCGATCGCTCGCGTGCCGTTCAGCCGTGAGGGCGGGTACGCCGCGGCGAAGGCTCTGCTCTGCGAGGATCCGAGCCTCGACGCATTGTTCGCGAGCAACGACCTGCAGGCGATCGGCGCGCTCCGTGCGTTGAACGAACGCGGTGTCAGGGTCCCCGAGGATCTAGCGGTGGCGTCGTTCGACGGCACCAAGGAGTCCGAGTTCAGCTGGCCGCCGCTGACGGTGGCTCAGCAGCAGCTGAGCCTGCTCGCAGCCGGGGCGATCGACCTCCTCGAGGACTCGGAGACCACCATGGGCAAGCACCTGGAGATCGACACCATCCTCGTCCGCCGCAGGTCGTGCGGGTGCGACGACGGCGGGATCGATCATCCGTCTGCCGACCTGGTCGCTGTGATCTGAAAGGACCCCGTGATGACTCCGTTTGTCCTAATGCGCCGTGACGGGGTGGCTGTCGTGCTCGACATGACGGACGGGCAGCTGCCGGCGATTCTCCACTGGGGTCCCGACCTCGGTCTTCTCACAGCGGAAGACGTCGCTGCTTTCGCCCTGGCCAGCGTTCGTACCGCGGATGGCAACCCCGTCGACATCCCTGTGCGGCAGGCGATCCTTCCGCAGCAGGAGGCCGGCTGGACCGGAAGGCCCGGTCTGTCCGGGCACCGGGCGGGCGGGTCGGACTGGTCACCTCGCTTCGTGGCCACAACCGTGAGCGTCGACGGCGACACCGCCTCAGCCGGTACGGAACCAGTGCTCCTCACGGGATCCGCGGTGGTCGTGACCGCCGAGGACCGGACCGCGGGCCTGGCACTTGCGATCGAGATCGAGCTGTGCGCCGGTGGCCTTCTGCGTAGCCGGGCGTCCGTGACGAACGTCGCTGGGGATCCCTACCAGCTCGATGACCTCGTCCTCGCGTACCCGGTGCCGCCCGTCGCCACAGAGCTGCTCGACTTCGCCGGGCGGTGGGCGCTCGAGCGCATACCGCAGCGGAACTCGTTCAATGTCGGCAGCCACGTCCGAGAGGGGCGCAAGGGCCGTACCGGTCCGGACGCCGCGACCGTCCTGCACGCCATGACGCCAGGCACCTCATTCCGGGACGGAGAGGCCTGGGGCGTACATGTCGCCTGGAGCGGGAACCACACCCACTACGCCGAACGGCTCTGGACGGGCGCGCAGGTCATCGGCGGGGGAGAGCTGTTGCTTCCGGGTGAAGTCACCCTTGCCGCGGGCGAGTCGTACACGTCGCCCTGGCTGTGCGGCACGTACGGTCGCGGGCTCGACGAGTGCGCCGGCCGGTTCCATCAATTCCTGCGAGCCCGCCCCAACCACCCATCCCCGCTGCGGCCGGTCACGCTGAACGTCTGGGAGGCCGTGTACTTCGACCAGGATCTCGCCGCGCTGCTAGAGCTCGCCGAGATTGCGGCAGCCTTGGGTGTCGAGCGGTACGTGCTCGACGACGGCTGGTTCGGCTCCCGCCGCGACGACCACTCCGGGCTCGGCGACTGGGTGGTGTCGGCCGATGTCTGGCCCGACGGGTTGCACCCGCTTGTGGATCGCGTCACCGCTCTGGGCATGGAGTTCGGCCTCTGGTTCGAGCCCGAGATGGTCAACCTCGACTCCGACATCGCGAGGGCACATCCGGAGTGGGTGATGGCGACCGGCGGCCGCCTGCCGCTGCCAGCCCGCCGCCAGCAGGTCCTCAACCTCGGGATCTCGGAGTGCTACGCCTACATCCGGGATGCGATCTTCACGATGCTCGCCGAGTACGACATCAGCTACATCAAGTGGGACCACAACCGCGACCTCGTCGACGCCGGCACGCAGCCGTTCGGGCAACCTGGCGTGCATGAGCAGACACTGGCTGTGTACCGGCTCATGGACGAGATC
>JADGPB010000287.1 GCA_017882655.1 Propionibacteriales bacterium | reverse complement strand
TCGTCAGATCAACCCTTGCTCGCGTGCGCGCCGGACGGCGGCGGGCCGGGTGCTGACGGCCAGCTTCTCGAAGATGTGTTTGGTGTGTGTGCGCAGGGTGTTGAGGGAGACGAAGAGTTCGCGAGCGATCTGGGGACCGGTGAGTTCGGTGGCCAACATCTCGAGGACCGCCAGCTCGCGTGGGCTGAGGGATTCGGCAGCCTCCACGCCTGACGCGTCTCCGCTCGGCGGGAAGGAGCGACGCAGGCGCCGAACGTACTCGGGAAGTATCGCGCGGCGGCCCGCCTCGTCGAGGAGTGTGGCCATGGGCGTCCCTTCATCAGTGAAGAGGCGTACGTATCCCTCTGGTTCCGCCAGGAGGAGGGCCTTCCGAAGGGGCGCAATCGCTTCCAGCAGTCGGCCTTGGGCCTCGAAGGCCAACGACTGCAGCACGAGGATCTCGTTCATGCTGCCACCGCGTCCGCCCGTTTCGGCCGCGGCAAGTAACTTGTCGAGCAGGCGGGTGGCGTCCGCGATGTCAGCTGCCACGTGATGGGAGCGGAACCGGGCGATCAGGAGCCTTGCGAGGGTGATGTGGTGGAACTCTCGCATGTAGGCGGGGTCGTCGTCTGGGGAGATTGCGTTCTCGGCGGCCCATGCTCCTGCGTCCGCGAGTCGGTTCTGTTTGATCCAGATCCGGGTTCTCATCGCGGCGATCGAGCGGGTGTCGGGGAAGTAGCCCGGCAGGTAGAGCTGTTCGGCTTGGTCGAGGAGCACGGTGGCGGCGTCCAGATCGCCTTCGGCCTCCTTGAGCCGCGACATCGCGATAAACCAGCGATGGCGATTTTCAGGAACGCCGGCATGTGCGCCGGGTGTCGGGCCTGCTTCCAGGATGCTTGTCGCGCTCGCGAGATCGTTCTCCTCGCGGCTCAGTTCGCTTCTGCCGGGCTGAAGGTCGATCGTCCATCCCTCGCCCGCGGCCGCCGCTAGTGAGACGGCTCGCTCGTACGCGTCGCCTGCGGCGAGGCGGCGCCCTTGAACGGTGAGCACGTCCATCATGACGACGGTGCCCGAGATGGCGTCTGTCAGATGGCCCGCCACCTCGAGGCTTGCCATCGCTTCACGAAACGTCGGGACAGCCGCCTCGAGGTCACCTTTCGCCCAGAGCACGAGACCGAGAAGGCCGCCGCCGGCACCGCGGCTGAGATGGTCGTCCGGAAGGCTCAGCGCCAGGGCGCGGCGTGCGTGCCTCTCAGTCCCATCGATGTCGCCGCGGGCCTGCGCGATGGCTGCTCGATAGGCAGCGATGGTCGCAGGCAGTTTCGTGAGTTCAGGGCCTGGCATCGAGTCGTGGCCGTCGTCCGACGTCACAGATGCCTCGACCTCGTTGAATCGTCGGTCGGCTCCGTCGAAGTTCCCCGCGACAAACATGGACCACGCGGAGAATGCGCGGAGAACGGGCAGGCGCCTGGTGGTGTCATCGGGCAGCAGCTTCAGCCACGCGATCAGCGTGGTGTCTTGTCGCCGTCGCCGCATGTCCGGCAACGAGCGTTCGATCAGATGGGCGGCGCGGAGGAAGTCGTGTGCTGAGAGCGCATAAGCGATCGCGTCCCCGGGCAAGTCGTGTTCTTCGTGCCAGGTGCTGGCCAGTCGGTGCAGATCATCCGCCCGATCTCGGTCCTCGCGTAGCGACCGAGCGCGGAGGACGTCGGCGAAGAGGTGGTGGTACCTGTACCAGCGGCGCTGGTCGTCGAGTGGGACGACGAAGAGGTTGTCGCGCTCGAGGGCATCGAGCATCTCGCCGCTGTCGGTCCGACCGGTGAGCGCATCACAGAGCGAGGCGCACATCCGCTCCAGGAAGGCCGTGTGGAGCAGGAAGCTCCGAACGGGTTCCGGTTGACCTTGAAGCACCTCTTCCCCGAGGTAGTCGATGACGAATCGGTTGCTCCCCGTGAATGCTTCGATGAATGCAGTGGCGTCGGAGTGCTCCCGCATCGACAAGGCAGCGAGTTGGAGCCCTGCAACCCACCCCTCGGTGCGCGACTCCAAGGCGTCGATCTCGACGGCGGACAAACCCAACCCCATCATCTCATTGAGGAACGCCGCCGACTCATCGGGCGTGAACCGCAAGTCGGCGGCACGTAGCTCAGCCAGCTCGCCCTTGCCTCGGAGACGAGCGAGCGGAAGCAGCGGATCAGAGCGGCTCGCGATCACAACGTGAAGTGCCGACGATTGATGCTCGAGCAGATAGGTCACGACATCGCGAACCGCGGCGCCTTCGATCCATTGGAAGTCATCCAGTATCAAGATCGTCGACGAGGGCGCCTGATCGATCTCGTTGATGAGTTCCGTGAGAATCGACTTGGGCGAATTCGCCGCGAGTGCGGGAGGACGCTCAAGGGCGGCCAGTAGGTAGCTGAGGAAACGCGACGGGTCGTTGTCGCCCTCATCGAGCGAGATCCACGCGACGCGCACGTCAGGTTCGCGAGCTTTGACGTCGGCTACCCACTCGCTCACGACGGTCGTCTTGCCGAATCCGGCGGGGGCCGCGACGAGGGTTAGTTTTCGGCCAGCGGCGCGACCATCGCTCAGCCGATCGATCAGCCGTATGCGTGGGACAAATTGCGGACGCTGTGGCGGCACGAAGAGCTTGGTCGACAGAACCCGGCTCGCCATGGGCCCATCATCACCGATCACCACATGTGGTGATGCCGAGTCTCAACGGCCGCGCATAAATTCCCGCCATGGTCATCGCATCCACTCAGCTTCAGCGCCCGCGGGGGATCTGGCTCATCCCCACGGGGTTGATCCTACTCACGCTCATTCCGATCGTCTCGGGATCCTTCAGGCTCACTCAGCTGGCCGGCGGGCCAGAGCTCGTCCCCGAGGCCGCGAGGTTCACCGGTTCTCCTGTGCCGGTCGTCCTGCACATCGTGTCCGCCATCCCGTTCTGCGTCATCGGCGCCTTCCAGTTCCTGCCCTCGCTCCGGCGCGGAAGGCACAGCTGGCACAAGATGGCCGGTCGGGTACTCATCCCTGCCGGCTTCGTCCTCGCACTGGCTGGGCTCTGGATGGCGACGCTCTATCCGCATCCCGTCGGGGACGGCCCTGCGCTCCTCGTGGAGAGGGTGGTCTTCGGCGGCTACATGCTGCTCAGCCTGTCGCTCGCGGTCCGTGCACTCATCCGTCACGACTACGTCGCGCACAGTGCCTGGATGACGCGCGCCTATGCCCTCGGGGTGGCTGCCGGGACGCAGGCGCTCGCGCTCATCCCCGGCTCGATCATGTTCGGCTCCAAGAACGAGATCTCCCGCGCCGTCGCCATGGGCCTCGCCTGGGTGGTCAACCTGGCTGTCGCCGAGTTCGTCATCTGGCGGCGCGCGCAGCGGGCGTCGGCGAAGCGTGTCAGGACGGTGTCCGCGTGAGACCCGGACCAAAGATGCGCGCCGCGGTGTACCGACGGTTCGGAGGCCCTGAGGTCGTACGCGTCGAACAGGTCGCGAAGCCCACGCCGGGACCGCAGGACGTGCTTGTCCGTGTCCACGCCAGCACTGTCAGCGCAGCCGATTATCGCGCCCGCAGTCGCATCGTCCCGAAGGGTCTGTTCGTGCTGGCCGCGCTGTCACTGGGGATCCTCCGCCCACGCAAGCCGGTCCTGGGGATGGACATCGCGGGGGTGGTCGAGGAGGTCGGCGCGGACGTCACGGCGTGGGCCGTGGGCGACGAAGTCATTGCGATGCTCGGTGCACGTTTCGGCGGTCATGCGCAGTACGCACTCGTGCCACAGGACGGAGCCATCGCGCGCAAGCCGCGCAACCTGGGCTTCGAGGAGTCAGTTGCTCTGGTATTCGGTGGGATCACGGGTCACGCATTCCTGGACCGCGCGACCATCGGGCCAGGGTCGACCGTGCTGGTGAACGGTGCCTCCGGTGCGGTCGGCAGCGCGTGCGTCCAGCTGGCGAGCCAGCGCGGCGCCGAGGTGACAGCTGTCTGCAGCACCGCGAATCGAGCCCTCACCACCCGGCTGGGTGCGACACGAGTCATCGACTACGCACAGCAGGACTTCACCGCTGAAGGCCGCCGCTACGACATTGTTGTCGACTGCGTCGGCAACGTTGCGTACGAGCGCGTCGTCGATGTGGTGAAGCCGGGCGGCGCCTTGCTGCTCGTCATCGCGGATCTCGCCGGCGTCCTCAAGGCTGGGGGCCGCAGCAAGCGCAGCGGGAAGCTCATCAGCGCGGGCAACCCCGGTTTCACCGCCGCGAGCCTGGCCCACCTGGTCGAGCTCGCCGAGGCGAAACAGCTC
>JADGPB010000019.1 GCA_017882655.1 Propionibacteriales bacterium | reverse complement strand
GGCGGCGAGATTTGAACTCGCGATGGGATTTGTGTCCCAAACCCGCTTAGCAGGCGGGCGCCATAGACCGTACTAGGCGACGCCTCCTTTTGCCTTGGGCATGTTACCGGTCTCCGGCACGCGCAACCAACTGAATGAGAGGTAAGTCCAGGGGTCAGCTTCCTGACATAACTGCGACCGTTACGATGACTGACAGTCCTTCCAGGGAGGTTGGCATGACGGAGCCCTACCAGGCAGGGCCGGGCGAGGACCCAGTGCCGCAGCGGGCACTGGAGCCGTACGCGGATCCGGCGCCGCAGCGGGCTCAAGACCCGTACCTTCCACCGACGCCGCAACGAGCGCAGGAGCGGTACCTCCCACCAGCGCCGTTCCCAGCGCCCGCGGGAGATTTCGCGCCCGCGCCGTACCAGGCACCGGACGCCCACCTCGACGCGCCGTACCAGGCACCGCCTGCCCACCTGGATGCGCCGTACCAGGCACCGGCTGCCCCCATGGATGCGATGTACCGAGCACCCCAGGAGCCACTGGCCCCAGCACAGCCCCCGGCAGCAGAAGCCCCTCCGGCAGACCTCTACCGAGCACCAGAGCAACAACTCGCTCCAGCGCAGCCCCCGGTAGCGCAGGACCAGCTGGCCGCCCTGTACCGAGCACCCGAGCAGCGGTTGGCACCAGCGCCTGACCAGTCACCAGTGCAGCGCCTGGCACCAGCGCCCGACCAGGCACCTCTGCAGCACCTTGCGTCGGCGTCGCACGAAGCAGCACTGGAAGAGGCACCGGGCGTGCGCCGCGCGGAGCCAGTCGTCGCAGATCCGGACGTCACGTCGTTCCCGGGCGCGATCGGCTGGACCATCGCCGGCACGATCCTGCCCGGCCTCGGGTTCCTCAAAGCGCGTCGCTGGTTCGAGGGGATCTTCACGCTGCTCTGCTTCGTGCTGCTCGTCGGTGGGGTCGGCTACCTCGTGTACCAGCGCACATTCATCGTCCGCCTCACGACGAGCCCCATCACGCTCCTCGGCATCGCGGTCCTCTGCGGCATGATGGCGATCCTCATCACCGGGATCATCCTCGCCACGTACTACGCGCTTCGTCCCCACGTCGTCACGGCGGGTCAGCGGATCGGCGGCGCTGTGCTGGTGCTGGTTCTGAGCTTCCTCGTCTGCCTGCCGCTCGCGGTCGGTGCCGGCTACACCCTGAGCCAGGCCGGCCTCGTACGCTGACCGGCTGGGCCACTAGTGGACCCGGCCCACTAGATGCCGAGCTCGCGGCCGTACCCGCGGTTCTTGTCGAGGTAGCGCGCCACATCGCTCTCGAGCACGGTGACATCGCGTCCGATGAGTACGAGGCGTTGTTCTTCGCCCTGATGGAACACGAGCTCAGTGCCGTCGGCGGAACGTGTCACGCGTGTGACCTTGTCCCAGGTGCCGTGGACATCTCCCTCGCGGCTGTGGATCACATACCCGGACTCGTCCAGATCGACATTGACCCGCGCGCGGTATGCGCTGATCGTCGTCACGAGGACCAGCACCAAGCCGTCGGCCATGACGAGCGCGCCGAACACGAGAAGCCAGGGGTTCTTGCCGAACCCGGAACTGACGACCATGATGGCGCCGAGGGTCGAGAGGATGGCCGCGACGAGGTACGAGCGCAACGGCGGCGCAGGCCGCAGTACGTGAGTCGCCATCCCCACACCCCCATCCCCCAAGCGCGGCGAGGGTGGGATTTGAACCCACGAGACGTTTCCGCCTGGCCGCTTTCAAGGCGGCTGCACTAGACCACTATGCGACCTCGCCATCCGGCGTCCCCCGCCGGTTCTCCCAATCGTACTGGTCCGGAGACCGCGAGAGTCCTCGGTTCGCTGTGACAGGCTGTCGGTATGCGCGCCGTCGTCGTCACCGAACCAGGTGGGCCTGAACAGCTCACGATCGCCGAGGTCCCGAACCTTGTGGCAGGGGCGGGTGAGCTGCTCGTACGGGTGGTGGCCGCGGGGGTGAACCGCGCCGACCTGCTGCAGCGGCAGGGTTTCTACCCTCCGCCCAAGGGGATCTCGGACGTCATGGGGCTCGAGGTGTCCGGGCGCGTAGAGGGGTTCGGTGACGGCGTCGAGGGCTGGGCGGTCGGCGACGAGGTCGTCGCGCTGCTGGCTGGCGGCGGCTGCGCCGAGCTGGCCGCGGTACCGGCCGCACAGTGCTGTCGTCCGCCGGTGGGCGTCGACCTCGTCACTGCGGCGGGGTTGCTCGAGGTCGCTGCGACCGTGGTGTCGAACCTGGATCGCGTCGGCTACGTCGACGGCGAGTCGTTCCTCGTCCATGGCGGTACGGGCGGGATCGGGGCGTTCGCCATCCAGTACGTCGCCGCGCGCGGCGGCACCGTACTCACCACGGCCGGTACAGCCGAGAAGCTCGACCAGTGCCGGGCGCTCGGCGCCGACGTCGCGATCGACTACCACGAGGACTGGGCGGCGGCGGTCAAGGAGGCGACCGGGGGTCGCGGTGTCGACGTGCTGCTCGACAACATGGGCGCGAAGTACCTCGAGGCCAACGTCGCCTCGCTCGCCCGCAACGGCCGCCTCATCGTCATCGGGATGCAGGGCGGCCGCAAGGGCACCCTTGACCTGAGCGCCCTGCTCGCGAAGAACGCCCTTGTCACCGCGACATCGCTGCGGTTCAGCCCGCTGGAACGCAAGGCGGAGGTCGTCGCGATGGTGGCGCGGGACGTGTGGCCGATGTACGAGTCGGGCCGCATCCAGCTCCCGACCGAGAAGCGCTTCGCGCTCGACGACGTACGCGCCGCTCACGAGTGGCTCGAGTCCGGCTCCGCGAGCGGCAAGGCGGTACTGGTCGTCTAGCATCGCGCAGGTAGTCCCCGTGCGACAAGGGTGAGAGCCTGGGAACCTTTACCAGAGCAGGGGGTGGCGAGTGTTCGGTCGGTACGACGCCGTGCTGCGGGTACCGGCATTCCGCAAGGCCGAGCTCGCCTCGCTGCTCGCCCGCATCCCGCAGTACGGCTTCGGGGTGACGCTCACCCTCCACGTCGTCACCACACTCGGCATGAGCTACACGGCCGCCGGAGTGGTCGCGGCTGTGTACACGGTCGCCGCCGCGATCGCCGCACCCTGGCGTGGCCGCCTGCTCGACCGTCAAGGCCTGCGCCGTACGTTGCTGCCGTCGCTCATCATCGTGCCGGTGGTGTGGGGTATCGCGCCCTTCCTTCCGTACTGGCTGCTCATCATCGCCTGCGCCGTCGGCGGCCTGTTCTCGCTCCCCTTGTTCTCGCTCATCCGCCAGATCATCGTCGCGGCGGCGCCCGAGGGTGCGCGACGCACCGCGCTCTCGCTCGACTCCGTCATTGTTGAGCTCAACTTCATGATCGGTCCGCTGCTGGCGATCGTCGCGGTGACCCAGTTCGGCACTAGGCCGACCCTCGTCGCGCTCACGCTGCTGACATCGCTCGGCGGCGGCTTGCTGGCGCTCCTCAACCCGCCGCTCATCGCGGCGCGCGAGGACGGCGACCAGAGGGTCCCCGAGCCTGTGCCGCCTCGCCGCGAATGGCTCAGCCCGGCGACCCTCGGTGTGTACGGGGCGGTGCTGGCGGCGGGCATCGTGCTGTCGGGCACGGATGTGTCACTCGTCGCGGCACTGCGTACGTTCCAGCACACCGAACTGCTCGGACTCGTCATCACCGTGTGGTGCGCGGGATCCGCGGTCGGCGGGCTGATCTACGGCGCGGGGCACCGGTCGATCCCGGCGTCGATCCTGCTCACCGGGCTCGCGGCGCTGACGTTGCCGGTCGCGGCGGCCACCAGCCTGCCGGCCCTCTTCGCCATCGTCACGGTCTCGGGCCTCTTCTGCGCACCGCTGATCTCGGCGACCGTCGACGAGCTCAACGGGCGCGTCCCCGAGTCGGTACGGGGGGAGGCCATGGGCTGGCACGGCTCCGCGCTCACCGCCGGCTCGTCGCTCGGCCCGCCCCTGGTCGGGGTGGTCCTCGACGCGTACGGCTGGCGCGCGGGGTTCCTCACAGCAGGTGGGGTGGGGCTCGCGATCGCCGCGATCGTGGTGCTGGTCACCGCGGGCCACCGTCGGCTTGCCAACGCCGAAGGCTGAGGACCCCCCGTGGTCAGGTGGTCCAGGCGCGCCACAACGCCGCGTACTCGCCATCCAGGTCGAGCAGCTCGTGGTGCGAGCCGAGCTCGGCGATCCTGCCGTCGATGACGACCGCGATCCGGTCGGCGTCGTGGGCAGTGTGGAGTCGGTGCGCGATGGCGACGACCGTACGGCCCGTGAGCAGGGCGTGCATCGAGCCTTCGAGCGTACGAGCCGTGCGAGGGTCGATGAGGGAGGTCGCCTCGTCGAGTACGAGCGTGTGCGGATCGGCGATGACGAGCCGCGCGAGCGCCACCTGCTGTGCCTGCGCGGGCGTCAGCTGGTAGTGGCCCGACCCGACGGTCGTGCCAAGCCCCTCGGGCAGGCGGTCGATCCAGTCGGTGGCGCCGACAGCGCCCAGCGCCTCCCGTACGACCTCATCGTCACTGTCTTCCCTTGCCAGCACAATGTTGTCGCGCAGCGATCCCACGAACACGTGGTGCTCCTGGGTCACGAGCGCGACCTCGGTACGCAGCATCGGCAGCGGCAGCCGGGTCGCCTCGACACCGCCGATCGTCACCGAGCCCGTACGCGGCGCGTTGATGCCGGCCAGCAGCCGGCCCAGCGTCGACTTGCCGGACCCGGACGGGCCCACGACCGCCAGCCGCTCGCCGGGTTCGAGGTCGAGCGTGACGCCATGGAGCACGTCGTGGCCCTCGCGGTATGCGAAGTACAAGTCGTCGCCCAGGAGCTTGTTGCTCTTCGGCAGCTCCTCGCCGACCTCCCGGTCGGCCGGTACCTGGGCGATGCCGAGGAGACGCGTCGTCGACGCGAGCGCCATCTGCAACCGGTCGAGGATCTGGATCATGTGGTCGATCGGCCCGTACATCTGCTGGCTGTACAACGCGGCAGCCGTGATCTGGCCCAGCGTGACCAGCCCGTGCGCGTACCCCCAGGTGCCGAGCATCACGATGCCGATCAGCGGCCCCTGGAAGGCGTAGTCGAGTGTGGTGAAGAGCAGGTTGCGCAGCGTCAGCGTGTAGCGCTCCGCCTGTCCGGACACGCCGAAGTCGTCGTCGGTGTGGTTCTGGCGGAGCGACTCGAGCTGCCGCGCTTCGACCGTACGGGCCCCTTCGACGGTCTCCGCGACGCCCGCGTTGATCCGCGAGTACGTGCCGCCCTCGGTGACGTAGCCCTTCGTCGCCCGCTGCAGGTACCAGCGCACGACGAAGATCAGCAGGAACATGCTCAGGAGCGTCGGCAGCGCCAGGAGCGGCGAGTTGAGCACGATCGCGACGAACGACAGCAGGATCAGGACGCCCTCGAGGATGAACGCCGGCAACGCGTCGCGCGCGGCACTGCTCATGGTCTGGACGTCGCGCGTCACGCGCGTGATGAGGTCGCCCGAGCTCGAGCTCTCGATGCGTGACAGCGGCAGCGCGAGCACGAACCGTACGATCCGCTCGCGCGCACTCGCCAGCACGCTCTGACCGAACACGACCGAGACCGCCCTCGCGGCGAACGTCGCGACGGCCTGGAGGATGACGATTCCGGCTACGACAACCGCGATCCGGTCGAACTGGGCGACCTCGCCGCCTCCCGTTGCGCTGTCGACGAGGTTGCCGAGGAGCTTCGGCACCAGCAGCCCGGCGACGCCCGCGAGCACGTTGCCGATGATGAGCGCGGCGAACAGTCCGCGACGCGACACGAGCAGGTCGCGGACGAACGCCCCGACCGCCGACGACGGCGCGACCGGCAGACCTCGCTTCGGCGCGCGAGTGCTCTCGAAGTAGTCAAGGGCGCGCTTCTGCCGTACGAGGTAGCGCTCGCGCAACCCTCGTACCCTCTCGTCCAGCGGCTTGCCGCCCATCTGCCACATGCGGGTGAGGACGTCGGGCAACGGCTCGACGTCCGGGCCGTCGCGCCAGGTCTGGGACGAGGTGGCGAGCAGGTCGTCAGACATCGCTCATCACCTCCGCGAGCGGGGTGGTCTCCATGCCGCGCGCGACGACATCGCGGTAGGCGGTAGAGGTTGCGAGGAGCTCCTCATGCGTGCCGGTCACATCGACCTTGCCGTCCACAATCAGGGCAATCTCGTCGGCATGGCGGAGCCAGAGCGGGGACGCTGTCGTGACCAGGGTGGTACGGCCTCGGCGGTGCTGCGCCACGCGCGCCGCGATACGCGCCTCGGTGTGGGCATCGACGGCCGATGTCGGCTCGACAAGGAGCATCACCGGTGGCTCGGCGAGCAGAGCCCGGGCGAGCGAGACCCGCTGACGTTGCCCACCCGACAGCCCTCGGCCGCGCTCCTCGACCTCGCCCTGCCAGCCGTCCGGCAACGCGTCGTACACGTCCTCGGCACACGCCGCCCTCAGCGCCTCCTCGGCCTCGCCGCGCGTAGCCGTGCCGCTCGGGTCGACGTTGCGCTGGAGCGACCCCGCAAACAGCATCGCGGAGGTCTCGCTGACGGCGATGTGGCGGCGTACGTCGCGGATCCTGAACGCGGACAGGTCAGTACCGGCCAGCGTCACGCCCCACTCACCGTGCGCCACCTCGGCGTCGCGGGCGGCGATCTCCGCACGTTCGGCCATGCGTCGGGCGCGCTCCCGCTTCGCCGCACGACCCTTGAACTCGTCGGAGGACACGTCCGCCGGCGGCGCCTCGCTGCGGGGCAGGTAACGGCCCAGCCGGTCCGCGAGCGCGGCGGTGTCGTCGGGCAACGCCGAGACGAGAGCGGTGAGGCGCCCCTGTCGTACGGTCAGCCCCGACACCGGGTCGACGAGGTCGCCATCGACGATCTCCGCCGGGTGCGTGGGCTCGATCCACGGGCTGCGCAGCGACAGCAGCGTGACCGCCTTTCGCGCGGACACAAGGCCTGTCGTCCAGCGCTGGATGCACTCGAAGAACGTCTGGATCGGCCACAGCAGGAACACCGCGTAGCCGAAGAAGCTGACCAGCTGGCCGATCGTCAGGCGGCCGGCCGCCATCTCGTGCACGCCCTGCCAGGTGAGTACGACGAGCAACAGCCCGGCGAAAAGTACGGACAGCGCCTGTACACCCGCTTGCCAGGTGCCGGTCGCCACGCCCGCGCGGCGCGTGAGCTGCGACTGGGTGGCGTAGTTCGCGCCGAACGTGTCCTCGCCGCCGATGCCGCGCAGGATCCGAAGCCCGGCCACGATGTCGGTGACGCGGCTGGTCAGCTCGCTCGACCGCTTCCGCTCGACCTCCTGCGCGTGGTGGAGCGGCCGGAGCAGGAAGAAGCTCGACGCCACGAGCAGCGGCGACGCGATGACCACGATGAGGCCGAGCCTGGGCGAGGTCGAGATCATGAGCCAGACGAGCAGCACGAAGGCGCCGAACGCGGCGATCGTGCGCTCGGTCACCTCGAGCACCGCGCCGAACACGTCCGAGTCGCCCGAGCTGACGCTGAGGACCTCGCCCGTCGGCGTACGCCTCGGCAGCACATGGCCGAGTTCGGCGACCTTCGCGACGACGAGCTCCATCGTTCCGTACAGCGTCACGAGCCATGTTCGTACGACGAGGGTGTGCCACAGGATCCCCATCGTCGTGCCGATGCCGATAGCGATGAAGAGCGCTACGCACCACAGGATCGTGGACGCCACGTCGCCGGCCAGGATGCCGCGATCGATGGCACGGCCGACCGCGTACGGGGCCAGGGCAGGCGGCAGGAACCAGATCAAGCCGCTCAACGAACCCAGCACGATCAGCCCCGGCTGGATCCTCATCAGCCACACGAGGAACCGCGCCGGCGACCTCAGGTCGGTCGGCGGCAGCTCAGGGCGTGCGCGTATGCGGGGAGGGAAGTCGATCATGGCTCAGCCACACTATGTGCGACCTGTGACACAAACCAGCGATTTCTCGGTCGGCTGATCGCCGCCTCGGCGTTGCCCGGGTACCGCTCCCCAACCCATCGCACCCGACTCGTACCCGCTCCCCAACCCATCGCACCACTTCCCAAGCCATCGATGCCTTGTGGAGCGGCCGATGGCTTGGGGAGCGGATGTCCAGGGCGCGACTTGGCCTTGGGGAGTGCCCCGTACAGGGGCGTCAGGCCGTGGGCAGAAAGCCGAGGAGGGCCTCGTTGAAGGCCTTCGGCTGCTCGATGTTGGCGGCGTGGCCGTCGTCGGCGAGCATGATCGAGTCGCCCATCGGCGCCAGTACGGCGCAGGCTGCGGCGTGGCTGGCGGGCCAGAACTCGGAGTCCTGTCCGGCGACGAACAGTACGGGGAGGTCGGCGGTGGCGATCACCGGACGCCAGTCGCGCGTCGCGTGGTCGTGCAGCAGCGCAAGCTCGCCGGGCGTCATCCCCTTCTCGACCCCCTTCATGGCGCGCAGCAGCCGTACGAGCCGCAACCCGCGCATGGCGATCGGCCTTCCCATGCCGGTGTCGGGGATGCGCTCGGCGAAGTACGTGTCGCGGTTCGCCTCGTTGTAGCCGTAGAAGCCGTGCGGCCAGTCAGGGGTGTTGAGCATCTTGGGCGTCTGGTCGACGGTCACCGCAGCCGAAAGGCGCTCGGTGCCGCACTGAGCCACGTACGACCAGATGGTGCTCGCGCCCATCGACCCCCCGACGAGAACCGCGTGCTGCAGGTCGAGGCCCTCGAGCACGTCTCGTACGTCCAGCCCCCGGCGATCCATGTCCACCGACTCGGGCCGCTCGGCGAGGCCGTGGCCGCGGATGTCGACCGCCAGCACGCGGTAGCCGGCCTTCGCGAGCACCGGCACCTGGTAGTACCAGCTGGTCGCGGCCGCCTTGAACCCGGCGAAGAGCACGACCGGGCGGCCCGTCGCCGGGCCATGCTCGGTGTAGTCGAGGCGGACGCCGTCGTCTGCGAGCAGTGTGGTCATGCGGATCCCTCCGAGATTGCTTTGCCGGCCGGGAAGGCCTTGCCTGGATTGAGTAGGCCGTCGGGGTCGGGCGCCCCCTTGATGGCGGCGTGCAGGCCGAGGACGACGGGGCTGAGCTCCTTCGCCATCCCCGCCAGCTCGAGCAGGCCGACACCGTGCTCGCCGGTGACGGTGCCCTGCGTACTCATAGCGCTTCGCAGCCTAGCCCGCCACGCGCACAACCCTTGTGACCACATTCCGTGACCACGAAGGTTGTGCGCGTCCCCGGGGGAGCCGACCACGAAATCCAGTGGCGGCTGGGGTCCCGGCACCCCTAGCGTCTTCCACGCGATGGGGAGCAGCCCCAACGTCGTCACGGAAGGGGTTCTGCGTGTTACACCCATCGCTTGTTCGCGCATCTGCGCAGTGGCAAAGGGTCTCGAAAACCTAGAGGTTCGACTCCTCACCGGCATCGCCGGTCGGGCATCGGTGTCCGGCCAGGCTCTGCGGCTCGACCACGATCGGTACGTCCTCGTGGGACGCGCCCCGCCTGTACGTACCGTCCGCCGGCGGTGTCGCCAGCACCCCATCGCTCACCCCTTTCACCTTCGTCATCACCAAGGAATGACCATGTTCAGGATCACCATCCCTGTCGGCTTCGCTGCCGTGAGGTACGCACGAGGCGAGTTCGTCTCCGTGCTGGCGGCCGGCCGGTACAGGACCCGGCCCGGGGTCAGGCACGTCCTCGTCGACCTACGGCAGCGGCTGGTGCACCTCGCGCTGCAAGAGGTCCCGGCGGCGGACGGCATCCCCGTACGTGTCACGCCCACGCTGCGCGTAGCGGTCACCGATCCTCGCCTGTTCCTCGAGCAGGCTCAGGACCCGATGGGCCTCGTGTACCTGGCCGCGCAGATCGCCGTACGGGAGCGTCTCGCCGCGCTCACGGCGGCCGAGCTGACAGCGCGCGGGGCGTTGCTGCCGATGGCCGCGATCCTGGCGGCGGCGAACGCTGCCGGTGCCGAGGTCGGCGTCACCGTGACCGACGTGGTCATCAAGGACGTCGTACTGCCGGTCGAGATCCGTACCGCGGCGCTCGCGCTGGCCACGGTTCAGCAACGGGCTGCTGTGCAGCTCGAGCAGGCGCGCGCTGAGACCGCCGCGCTGCGGTCCATGGCGAACGCGGCGAAGCTGCTCGACGACCACCCGGCGCTGGCGCGACTCCGGTTGGTACAGGCGGCCGGCCCTGGCGCGAGGCTGGTTCTCCAGCTGAGCGACGGACCGGTGGCTGAAGGGCCGTCGGACTGATCGTCATTTCGGTACCGCCACTGGGTCAGAACTCCCTCTGAGGGGGTTTGAGCCCATCGGCGGTACCGATCTGACGCTCTCTGGGAAGTGTCGGAGGTGGGTGTAAGGATTCCTGCATGGAACTCGCTGTGCTCGTCGCCGCTTCGGCCGTCGTTGCCGCCACGCGGTCGCGCACGGCGAAGGTCGCCGAGCTGGCGCGCGTGCTGAAGCTGGCCGCCGCAGAGGGCGAGCGCGAGGTCATGCTGTCGGCGGCATTCCTGTCCGGGCGGGTGCCGCACGGTCGGCTAGGGGTCGGCTACCGCACCATCGCCTCCCTGCCACCTCCCGCCGAGCGGGCCACCTTGACCCTCGCCGACGTGGACGCGGCTTTCACGGCCCTGGCCGTGGCGAGCGGCTCGGGTTCGGCGACGACCAGGCGCGGCACTGTCGATGCTCTGTTCTCGGCAGCCACCGAACAGGAGCGCGACTTCCTGGCGGGGCTCGTGACAGGAGAGGTACGACAGGGGGCGCTCGACGGGATCATGCAGCTGGCCGTTGCGCAGGCGGCCGAGGTACCGCTCGAGTCCGTACGACGCGCAGCCATGCTCGCCGGCTCTCTCGACCCCGTCGTCGCTGTCGCGCTCAGCCACGGCGTGGATGGACTCGCGGAGATCCTGCTGGAGGTGCTGCGGCCGATCGCGCCGATGCTCGCCGCCTCCTCACCGAACGTGGCCGATGCCACCACCACCGGCGGACCCTGGTCGGTGGAGCGCAAGCTCGACGGCATCCGGATCCAGGCGCACAAGCGCGGCGGCGAGGTACGAGTCTTCACCCGCTCCCTCGACGACATCACCGAGCGGTTGCCGGAGGTCGTGGAAGTGGTGGCGGCGCTCCCCGCCGAGACGCTCGTTCTCGACGGCGAGGCGATCGCGCTCCGCCCCGACGGGCGCCCGCAACCGTTCCAGATCACCGGAGCCCGCACCGCCTCGACGCGCGACCCGGCTCAGCTTCGGGAGCAGACCCCGCTGACCACGTACGTGTTCGACGTGCTCCACATGGACGGCGCATCTCTGCTCGACGAACCGCTGAGCGCCCGCCGGGAGGTGCTCGAGCGACTCCTCCAGCCGGAGAACCGGGTCGCCTCGGTCGTGACCGAAGACCCCGAGATGACTCAGCAGTTCTTCGACGACCAGATCGCCGCCGGCCACGAGGGCGTCGTGATCAAGGACCTCGCCTCTCCATACGCAGCCGGCCGGCGCGGCGGGTCGTGGGTCAAGGTGAAACCCCGGCACACGCTCGACCTCGTCGTCCTCGCGGTCGAACGCGGCTCGGGGCGGAGGCGCGGGACGCTGTCCAACATCCACCTCGGGGCCCGTTCCGGAGAAGGCTTCATCATGCTCGGCAAGACGTTCAAGGGCATGACCGACGAGATGCTCGCCTGGCAGACGACCCGCTTCACAGAGCTCGCGACCGACGACGACGGATGGGTCGTCACCGTGCGTCCGGAGCAGGTCGTCGAGATCGCCTTCGACGGTCTGCAGCGCTCCTCGCGCTACCCCGGCGGCCTCGCGCTCCGGTTCGCCCGAGTCCTGCGATACCGAGACGACAAGTCAGCTGCCGAAGCGGACACCATCGAGACCGTACGAAAGCTCGCCGGACCAGTGACAGACGAGACCGATCCCTGATCGAGCACCGCTTGCTACGGGTCCGGCATTCGTTGCGGCATAGCATCGGGGCGTGACTCCACTGCTGGTCCTCGTTGTACTCGCCGGGGTCATCGCGACTGGCTGCTGGATCCTCTCCCTGATCACCCATGACACCTCCCAGGTCGACCGGATCTGGTCGATCGCGCCGCCCATCTATCTCTGGATCTTCTCGGGTGGAGCTGGCTTCAGCGATGCCAGGCTGGACGTGATGGCGGTGCTGGCAACCGTGTGGGGAGCTCGGCTCACCTTCAACCTGGCCCGCAAAGGCGGCTATACAGGCATGGAGGACTACCGCTGGCGCGTTCTGCGGAAGTCGATGAGCGCTTGGCAGTTCCAGCTCTTCAACCTGTTCTTCATCGTGATCTACCAGAGCGCGCTGCTGGTGCTGATCACGTTGCCCGGATGGACCGCCCTGCAGCACCGGGCGCCGTTCGGACCGCTCGATGCTGCCCTCGCCGTGCTCTTCGTCGGCGCGCTGGCGGGAGAGACCATCGCCGACCAGCAGCAGTGGGAGTTCCACCAGCGCAAACGGCAGGGCGCGCCGAACGCTGCCACATCCCAGGGCTTCCTGCGCGAGGGACTGTTCCGGTACTCCCGCCATCCGAACTACTTCTTCGAGATCTCGCAGTGGTGGCTGATGTTCGGGTTCGGCGCGGTGGCTGCGGGATCGCTCCTGCAGTGGTCGATCGCCGGGGCCGCGCTGCTCACCGTGCTGTTCGTGGGGTCGACGATCATGACCGAGCGGATCTCGGCTTCGAAGTATCCCCGCTACGCCGAGTATCAAGCCCTCACCTCGCCGATCGTGCCCTTGCCACCCCACGTACCAGTCCGGCAAGGTGATGCCGCATGAGCCTGGCGTTTCTCGTGACCTCGCTGATCATCATCGCGACCCCTGGCACTGGGGCGATCCTCACGATCGCGGCCGGTATCCGCGGCGGCAAGAGGTTGTCGCTCGTCACGGCGTTCGGTTGCACGCTCGGGATCGTCCCGCACCTTGTCGCTGCGATCTCCGGTACAGCCGCACTGCTCCGGATGGGCGGCGTCGCGTTCGAGGTGCTGCGGTGGGTAGGCATCGCGTACCTGCTCTACATGGCGATCTCCACCTGGCGATCGTCGGGCGCTCTCGCCCTCGATAGCGCTGCCCCGCCACGGTCCGCACCGCGCACGATCGGCAACGCCATCCTCGCCAACCTGCTCAACCCGAAGCTGACGCTGTTCTTCTTCGCGTTCCTGCCTCAGTTCGTCAGCACGGACGCCGCGAGCCTTCCGCAGATGCTCAGGCTGAGCGGCGTCTTCATGGCACTGACGTTGCTGGTGTTCGCGGTGTACGGGCTGGCGGCCAGCTTCTTCCGCACGCACCTCGTCGAGCGGCCGGCCCTCACCCGGCGCATCCAGAAGGGGTTCGCCGTCGGCTACGTAGGCATCGGCGTCGGCCTCGCCACCACGCACCACTGAGCCAGCGCACGCGGGGCCAGTTCCTGCATTCAGTGGCAGATACACGTTCGCCGTTTCAGATACACATCGGCGAGCCGCTGAGAGCCACTGAATGCAGGTGCGGCACCCGTTCAGCTCGTGAGCGCGTCCCGGAGGTGACCTCGGGCGGCATCAAGGCGGGTGTGCGCCTCGTCGGCGTCGATGCCCGCTAGCACCATGAGGATCGCGGTCTTCACGGAGCCGCTGGCCGCGTCGACCGCCGCTGACGCGTCCGCCTCGGACGCTCCCGTCGCCGCCACCACCGTCCGTACGGACCGAACCCGCAGCTTCTCGTTGGTCGCTCTGAGGTCGACCATGAGGTTCCCGTAGGTCTTGCCGAGCCGCACCATGGCGCACGTGCTGAGCAGGTTGAGCACGAGCTTCTGGCTGGTCCCCGACCGCAGCCTCGTGGAGCCCGCGATGAACTCCGGACCGACGACGACCTCGATCGCGATGTCCGCGCCCGCCCCCACAGCCGAACCTGCGTTGTTGGTCAGCCCGATCCGCAGCGCGCCACGGCGTCCCGCCTCGGCCAGAGCACCCAGCACGTACGGCGTTCGTCCGGAGCTCGCGATCCCGACGACGGCGTCCCCCTCGCCGACCCCGAGTTCCGCCATCGCGCGCGCGCCACCATCCACGTCGTCCTCTGCGTTCTCTACCGCCCGCTGGATCGCCACGTCGCCACCCGCGATGACTCCGACGACAAGGCTCGGGTCCGTCCCGTACGTGGGAGGGATCTCGCTCGCATCCAGCACACCCATCCGCCCGGCCGTCCCCGCGCCGATGTAGATCAGCCGGCCGCCACGCTCGAGCCGATCGACGATCCCGTCGACCGCGGCCGTGAGCTGGTCCGTACATGCCGCGATCGCCTCGTACAGCCCGGCATCCGCCGCGATCATCCCCTCGACCAGCTGGCGTGTCGGCCAGGTGTCGATCTCCCGCCGTCCGAAGTCGCGC